>JAIRVA010000184.1 GCA_031254155.1 Propionibacteriaceae bacterium | reverse complement strand
CACCTCGGGGACGACCGGTTCGCCCAAGGGCGCCATGCTCACCCACTACAACCTCTACGCCAACGCCCGCCAGGGCGCGGCCTGGATGCTCGGCGCCCGCGACGGCAAGGAGATCTTCTACGCCGTGTTGCCCCTGTTCCACGGGTTCGGGATGCTCCTGTTCGCGATCTACGGGGTCCTCAAGCAGGCCCGCATCCACCTGTTCCCGACGTTCGACCCGGACATGATCGTCACCACGGCGAAGAAACACCCGCCGACCGTCTACTGCGCCGTACCCCCGATCTACGAGCGGACCGCCCAGACCGCCCAGGCGAAGGGCGTGTCGCTGCGCTCGGCGAAGTACTGCATCTCCGGGGCCATGACCCTGCCCGAGGCGACGGTCGAGCTGTGGGAGTCGGTGTCGGGCGGGCTGCTGGTCGAGGGGTACGGCATGACCGAGGCTTCGCCGGTCGCCCTCGGTAACCCGTTCTGGGAGACGCGGCGGACGGGTACGATCGGCATCCCCTTCCCGTCGACCCGGATGCGCGTCGTCGACCCGGACGACCCGGCGGTGGAGGTGCCCCAGGGCACGCCCGGCGAGTTGCTCATCGCCGGCCCGCAGGTCTTCTCCGGCTACTGGAACAACCCCGCCGAGACCGAGGCGACCCTCCTGGACGGCGGCTGGCTGCGGACCGGCGACATCGTCACGCAGGACGCCGACGGGTTCACCACCATCGTGGACCGCAAGAAGGAACTCATCATCACGGGCGGTTTCAACGTCAGCCCGACCGAGGTCGAGATCGTGTTGCGCAGCCACCCGGCCATTGAGGACGCGGCCGTCGTCGGCCTGCCCAGCGCCCACTCCGGCGAGACCGTCGTGGCGGCCGTCCTGGCCAAGCCGGGTGCGACCGTCGATATCGAGGAGGTCCGCGCCTTCTGCCGCGAGCGGATCACGGCCTACAAGGTCCCGCGCGCGGTGTATGTCTTCGACGCCTTCCCGACGTCGATCCTGGGCAAGGTCCTGCGGGCGAAAGTCCGCCAGCAGATCTTGGACCGCCCGCCGACGGCCTAGGGAACCATCTTTTGCCCCTCCCTGGCGGCCGTATCATCATACGTAAACTGGGTCTGGAGGGGGTTGACAACATCACAATGGGATGTTTTGATAGGGATAGACCATACGAGCAACCACTCGTACTTGACCAAAGGAGTTCGTCCAATGAAGGTTCGGTTCCTCGCGGCCAGCGCGGCGGCAGCGCTGATGCTTTCGGCCCTGACTGCGTGTTCAACACCCACGTCGGAATCCACCGACACGTCCGGTCCCACGGGCACGGGTTCGGCCCCGTCGGCGGCGGACCAGCCGTACGCCGGTACGACGCTCACGTACTGGGCCACCAACCAAGGCTCGAGTCTTGACGACGACAAGGCGATCCTGCAGCCCGAGCTCGACAAGTTCAAGCAGCAGACCGGCATCACCGTCAATCTCGAAGTCATTCCCTGGTCGGACATGACCAACAACACATTGCAGGCCGCGATCAGCGGACAGGGTCCCGACGTGGTCAACATTGGCAACACCAACGCGACGACCCTCCAGGCCACCAATGCCTTCATGCCCTTCGACTCCGCCGCGCTCACCGCGATCGGCGGCAAAGACAAGTTTGTGGCCTCGGCCTGGAAGACGGCCGGGCCGGCGGGCAAGGATCCGACATCCGTACCGTTGTACAGCCAGGTCTACGGCCTGTTCTACAACAAGGCCATGTTTGCCGCCGCCGGTCTGCAGCCGCCCACGACCTGGGAGGACCTGGTCGCGGATGCCAAGACGCTGACGGACCCGGCCAAGGGGACGTGGGGCATCGTGGCGCCGGCCGGGACGGTCAACGTGTCGATGCACATCGAGTACATCTTCGCCGCCCAGAACGGCGGCTCGCCCTTCCTGGATGACGGTACGCCCGACTTCGTGACCCAGGCGAACATCGACGCCGTCAAGCGGTACATCGACCTGATGGCGACCGACAAGGTGCTCAACCCTTCGGCGGCGCAGTACAGCGACGGCGTGCAGGCGACCAACGAGTTCGCGACCGGCAAGGTCGGCATGTACATGGCGCAGACCGGCAACGTCAACGCGTTGGCGCAGCAGGGCATGAAGCCGGACCAGTACGGCGTCGTCCCGGTGCCGGCGCCGGCTGGTGGCAAGTCGGTCGGGTCGTTCATCGCCGGTACGAACATCTCGGTCTTCAGCTTCACGCAGCACAAGGAGGCGGCGCTGGAGTTCGTCAAGTTCATGACCAGTGCGGCGGAGCAGGAGATCCTCAACAAGGCCTTCCGGATGATCTCCCCGGTCCAGGGCGTGCCCGCCAGCGCGTTCGCCGAGTGGCCCGAACTGATGCAGGTGTGGCCGACCATCTTGCAGAACAACGCCATCCCGATGGCGCTGGTGTCGACCGTGTCGGCGTACCAGACCAACGTCGGTGGCGGGATCGTGGCCCTGTTCGCGCAGGCCGCGTCGGGTTCGCCGGTCACGGAAGACACCATCAAGACCATGCTCGACGAGGCCCAGCAGAAGATGCTGGCCGCCGGGTGAGCCGGCGCCTCGCCGGGCGGGTCAACTGGAACAAGGTCACCCCCTACCTGCTGATCCTGCCCGCGATCCTCTTCGAGTTGCTCATCCACGTGACCCCGATGATCGTCGGGGTCTGGATGAGTTTCGTCAACCTCACGCGTTTCTTCATCACGAACTGGCTGGCGGCACCGGTGGCCGGGTTCGCGAACTACAGCATCGTCCTCAACTTCGACAAGCCGCTGGGCCGGCAGTTGGCCCAGTCTTTCGGCGTCACGCTGGCGTTCGCCGTCCTCACGGTCGGGCTGTCGTTCATCCTGGGTACGCTGGCGGCCATCGTTCTGCAGCGGCAGTTCCGGGCCCGGGGGCCGCTGCGGACGCTCTTCCTCATCCCGTACGCCCTCCCGGCGTACGCGGGGATCATCACGTGGAAGTTCATGCTCCAGCGTGATAACGGCCTGATCAACCAACTGTTGGTGAATGATCTGCACCTGTTCGACCAGGCCCCGTTCTGGCTCATCGGGGACAACGCCTTCGTCTCGCTCGTGGTGGTGTCGATCTGGCACCAATGGCCGTTCGCCTTTCTCATGACCATGGCGGGGATGCAGTCGATCCCGGACGAGTTGTACGAGGCGGCGGCGATCGACGGCGCGAGCGTGTGGCGCCAGATCCGCCACATCACGTTCGGCATGATGCGCCCGGTCAACACGGTGCTCGTCCTCCTGCTGTTCCTGTGGACGTTCCGCGAGTTCAACACCCCGTTCGTCCTGTTCGGGTCGGCGCCGGCCAAGTCGGCGAACCTGCTGGTCGTCACCATCTACAACAGTTCCTTCATCCAGTGGAACTTCGGGCTGGGGGCGGCCATGAGCGTACTGCTCATGGTCTTCCTTATCCTCGTCTCGGCCCTGTGGGCCCTGTGGAACAGGCGGGTGCATAACTGATGTTTGAAACCAAGGGCTTCAAGGTCTTCCGCTGGGTCGTGCTCATCCCCCTGGCGTTGTTCGTCCTCGTACCGCTCTACACCATGATCACCTCGGCCCTCAAACCGATGCGGGACGTCCTGGGTACGTTCCAGTGGCTCCCGGCTCACCCGACCTTCCAGCCGTTCGCGGACATCTGGACGACGGTACCGCTTGGCCGGTACTTCGCCAACAGCCTGTTCGTGTCCGTGATCGCGATGGTGTGCAGCGTGATCATCGCGATCTTCGCGTCGTACGCCATCTCGCGCTACCGTTTCCGCGGTCGCGGCGCCTTCTCCGGGGTCGTGCTGGCGACGCAGATGTTCCCCGGGGTGCTGTTCCTGCTGCCGCTGTTCATCATCTTCGTCAACCTCGACCGGCTGGCCGGCGCCCACCTGTTCTACCAGACCCGGTTGGGTCTCATCGTGACGTACCTGACCTTCACGCTGCCGTTCTCGATCTACATGCTGTCGGGGTACTTCGACGGCATCCCGCGCGATCTGGACGAGGCGGCCCGGGTGGACGGGACGTCGGCCCTCGGCGCACTTTTCCGCGTCGTCCTGCCCTCGGCCCGCCCCGGCATCATCGCCGTCGCGGTCTACTCGTTCATGACCGCCTGGGGCGAGTTGCTGTTCGCGTCGGCGCTGACCAACGCCCAGACCCGGACCCTCTCCGTCGGCTTGCAGGCCTACTCCAGCGAGGTCAACGTCTACTGGAACCAGGTGATGGCCGCCTCGCTCGTCGTCAGCGTCCCCGTCGTCGTCGGCTTCCTGGTGTTGCAGCGGTACCTGGTGGCCGGGCTGACCGCTGGAGCGGTCAAGGCGTAGCCGGGCTTGTCACCGGGCGACCGGCGCGGCGTGGACGCGGGCGATGGCGTCGCCGAGGACGGACGGCAGGTCGGTCTCGGGGATGGTGAAGCCTTTCTTGTCATCGATCGCCAAGGGGGCGCCGAAGACGACCACGCCGGCCCCCAGTCCGGGACAGCTGACCGCCTGGTCGATCGTCAGGCCGCCGACGGCCTGGACCGGTACCGTGGTGGTGGCGACGATGCCGGGCAGATCGGTGAGCGGGGAGAGGCCCAGTTCGGGGTGGGCGTCCCGGTGGTCGTGGCCGATGTGGTGCAGCACCATGCCCGCCCCCAGTGCCTCCAGGCGCCGGGCCTCGGCGATCCGGTCCGGCGCGCCGAGGTCGTCGCCCATGACGAGCAGGCCGAAGTCTGCCCCGGCCTGGGCCACCCGGGCGATGGTCGCATCGTGGGCGCGGCCCATCACGACGACGGCGTCGGCGCCCGCCTCGGCGTACAACCGGGCCTCGCCGTACCCGCCGTCCATGATTTTGAGGTCGGCGATGAGCGGGATGTCGGGGTACTCTTGGCGGAGCCGCCTAACGGCGTGGGCCCCTTCGGCGAGCGCGAGCGGCGTCCCGATCTCCAACCAGTCGGCCCCCGCCGCGACCGCGATCGCGGCCATCCGCAGGGCGTCGGCCATGGTTTTGAGGTCGAGGGAGATCTGGACGATCCCGTGGTCGAGGTCGGCGCGGGTGAGGCCGCGAAGGTGACGGGACTGGGGCACGGTTAGCCTTTCGGGTCGGGTGAGTCGGGGAGTCCGGCCGCCCGGCGGGCGGCCTCCAGAGTCGCGATGCGGACTGCGCGCGAGCCGGCGAACCAGCGTTCGCGGGCGGCCTGCAAGAAACGGACGGAGGCCGCCAGTTCCTCAAAACTGTTGACGCCGTCCTCGATCGAGATCCAGCCGTCGTACCCGTGGGCGACGAGCGTGGAAAAGATCCGGTCGTAGTCATTGAGACCCTGGCCAATCACCCCGTGCTGGAGGACGGGGGAGTAGCCGAGCGTACCGTCAGCCTGCCGCAACTCCGCCAGCGTGTGGCCGGGGAGCAGTGAGCGGTCCGAGGCCTGCATGGTGACGACCCGGTCGATGACGGAGTCGAGGAACTGGCCGGAGTCGACCCCGGCGGTGATGGCGTTGGACGGGTCAAACTGGACGCCGAAGCGGACCCGGTCGTCGATCGCGTCCACAATCCGGTGGAAAACGGCGGGGGACTGGGCGAACTCGGGGTAGTGCCACGTGCTCGCCTTGTAGTGGTTCTCCATCGCCAAGACGATGCCAAGCTCGGCGGCGAGGGGCAGCAGGCTCCTGATCGCGGTGACCACGGACTCGATCCCCGCTTCGACCGCGACGCCCGGGTGGCGCTGGCCGCTGACGATCCGGCAGGTCGCGCCCGTCCCGCCGATCTCGGCGGTGATCCGCATGTAGAGGGCCTGTTGCTCGATCTCGCGGGCCCGGACCGCCGGGTCGGGGTGGGCGAAGTCGGGGGAGGCGCACATCATCGGCATCGCGAAACCGGCGGCGGCGAGCGCGTCGGCGAGCCGGGCGATCTCCCCGGGCGCAGTGGACCACAGAAACCCGGTGTGCAGTTCGAGGCCGTCGACCCCGAGGGTCCGGGCCCGGTCGATCCACTCGTACACGGTCATGGTCCGTTGTAGAATCATGGCCGGGAGATAGCCCTTGGGAAAGGCGGCGATCCGCATCGAGTCTCCTTCGCTCCGTTTTAGATAATATCATTAGACAACGACGTATAGTTTACATACTACCCATAGGAAAGGAGAGCGGTGAAAGCCTTGGTCAAGTACGCCGACCGCGCCGACGCGGTGGCGATCCGGGAGGTACCGGCCCCGGAACTCACACCGTCAACCGTGCTGGTAGCCGTCCACACCGTGGGGGTTTGTGGTTCCGACCTGCACCAGTGGCACGGTACCCAGTCGGCGAGTTCGGCCGGCCGGTTCCCCGTCGTCCTCGGCCATGAGTCGGCCGGCGTGATCGCCGCGGCCGGGGCGGCGGTCACCGGCTGGGCCGTCGGCGACCGGGTGGTGTGCGAGACGGCAGCCACGATCTGCGGCACCTGTGCGCTCTGCCGGACCGGGCGGTACAACCTGTGCCCCGCCCGTGAGGGGTACGGCCTCAAGCGTGACGGCGCGATGGCCGAGTTCGTCCTGGCCGAGCCCCGCGTCCTGCACCGCATCCCGGACGGCGTCAGCTTCGCGGCCGCCGCGACCACCGAGCCCTACGCGGTCGCCTACAACGCCGTGGTCGAGCGGGCCGGGGTGAAGCCGGGTGGGCTCGTCGTCATCCAGGGTGCGGGGACGATCGGGCTGAACGCCCTGCAAATCGCCCGGCTGAGCGGGGCGGGTACGACCGTCGTCCTTGGTACGGCGGTCGACACCCACCGGCTCGGTATCGCCCGCGACCTCGGTGCGACCCACACCCTGGACATCTCCCGGGACGATCCGCTGGCGCTGCTCGCGACCCTGCACGACCGCCTGGGCGCCGACCTGGTCGTGGAGGCGACGGGCGCGAGCGCCGCCCTGCAATTGAGCCTCGCCCTTGTCCGGCCCGGGGGCGCGATTGCCAAGGTCGGCTGGGGCCCGGCCCCGCTCGGCTTCAGCCTCGATCCCCTGGTCAAAAAGGCCGCCACGTTGTACGGCTGCTACTCGCACACCTGGTCAACCTGGGAAGCGGTCCTCCGCCTCATCGCCACCGGTCGCCTCCACCCGGAGCGGATCATCGGCGGCGCGTACCCACTCGACGACTGGGAGACTGCGTTCACCCGTATGCAGCGGGGCGACAACGTCAAGTCGGTCCTCCGCCTGCTCGACACCCTGGAGGACAAATGACTCCGGTCCGGGTGGGCGTGGCGGGCCTGGGGGCGGTCGCCCAGGCGGTTCACCTGCCCCTGATGGCCCGCCGCCCGGATCTGGTGACTATCGCCGCCACCTGTGAACGGGCCACGGACGTTCACACCCAACTGGCCGACCGGTACGGCATCCCGCGCCGCCGCCGGTTCGCCCGGTACGAGGACATGCTGGCCGCGGGCGGGCTGGACGCGGTCCTGATCCTGCCGCGGGGTACCCACACCGAGGCGGTCAAACAAGCCTGGGCGGCCGGGCTGCCGGTGCTCTGCGAGAAGCCCGTCGCGTACACCACCGCCGAGGTGGACGACCTGGTCGCCGCCCAACCGGCGTACCCGGCCATCCTTGTCGGCTACATGAAACAGTACGATCCAGCCGTCGTCGAGGCCGCCCGGCTGGTCGCCGGGCTGGACGATGTCCGCAGTGTCGAGGTGACCGTTCTGCACCCGCCGAGCGCCCCGCAACTGGACATCGCCCACATCGTCACGTCGGCCACCCCGCCGCCGCCCGCGCTCGTGGCGGCCCGTGACGCCGAGGATGAGTGTCTCCGGCGGGCGGCCCTCGGGGAGGCCGGCCCGGACGTCTGGCGGACGTACCGGGTCTCGCTCATCGGCAGTCTGGCCCATGACCTGTCGGTGATGCGGAGCCTGGGGACCCGGCCGGCCACCGTCGAGCACGCGGACGTCTGGCGCCAGGTCTCGGCGAGCCAGGTCCGCGACCCGGGCCGCGACCGGCGTTCGATGGGCGACATCCCGCCCCAGATCTCCGCGACGGGCGTGCTGGCGGGGGGTGGTCGTTTCCGCCTCGCCTGGCACTACCTGCCCGATTTCCCGGCCTACCGCGAGACGGTCCGGGTGATCCACGGCGCGGGCTCAGTCGAGCTGGTTTTCCCGTCGCCGTACCTCCTCAACACCCCGACCGAACTCATCGTCACCGGTCCCGACCGGGGGGCGGAGTCGCGGGTGGTCCGCCGCAGCGTCGTCGAGGCCTTCGAAGCCCAGTTGGAGGCGTTCGTGGCCATGGTCCGCGACAAGACGCCGCCCGCCACGGGGCTTGAGGGCTCGCGGGCGGACATCGTCGACTGCCAGCGGATCATCGCCGCCTGGTCGCGGCTGCGGGGCTTCCCGGTCGGCGGCGAGGTGGGTACGCTGATCGAGCAGGGCGTTGTCTGAGCCAAAGGAGTGGACATGGACGAGTGGCAGGACACCCGGCGGCTGCCGGACCCGCGGGTACAGGTACTGGACGCGCGCTTCGCGCCGTACCGGCTGGAACTCGCGAAGGTGGAACGGCTGGCGACCGGCTGCCGGTGGGCCGAGGGGCCGGTGTGGTTCGGCGACCACCACGCCCTGGTGTGGAGCGATGTGTCGAACAACCGGTTGCTGCGTTGGGACGAGCGGACGGGGGAGACGACCGTTTTCCGCGCGCCGTCCGACTACTCCAACGGCAATACCCGCGACGCGGCCGGGCACCTCGTCACCTGCGAGCAGGGGCGCCGGCGGGTGACGCGGACGGAGTTCGACGGCCGTCTCACCGTTCTGGCCGACCAGTGGGAGGGCAGACGCCTCAACTCGCCCAATGACGTGGTGGGAACGCGGGATGGTGCGGTCTGGTTCACCGACCCCCCATTCGGTATCCTGACCGACCAGGAGGGGTACCGGGCCATCCCGGAGTTGCCGACAAACGTCTACCGGGTCGACCCGGCGGGCCGCCTCGGCGTCGCCTGCGCCGGCCTGGATTACCCGAACGGCGTGGCCTTCTCGCCCGACGAGCGGACGGCGTACATTGTCGAGTCCCGCGGGCAGCCCCGCCGCCGGATCGTGGCCTGCGACGTCGCCGACGGTACGTTGGTCAACCCGCGGACGCTCGTCGACGCGGAGACGGGTGCCCCCGACGGACTGCGGGTCGACGAGGACGGCAACCTCTGGTGTGGCTGGGGTGGCGGCGAGGGGCTGGACGGCGTCCGCGTCTACACGCCGACGGGTGACCTCATCGGGTACATCGACCTGCCGGAACGTTGCGCCAACGTCGAGTTCGGCGGCCGGTCGAACAACCGGTTGTTCATGGCCGCCACCAGTTCGGTCTACGCCTTGTTCGTCAACACCCGCGGCGCCCGGTAGGCGGGCCGCGCGGGCGGACTACTGCGGGATGACGAGCGTGGCGAGGGAGTGGCCGGGCAGGACGAGGGGGGCGGTCTGGCCGTCCAGCCGGAGAGTGACCGGAGTGTCGGCGTCGGCGGCGTTGAGGAGGACCGCCACGATCGTCCGGTCGGGGTTCTGGAAGGCCGCCACCTGGATGTCCGGGGAGAACGTAGTGCTGCCGATACGGCGCGCGCCGCGCCGGACGTACCGGGAGAAGTGCGCCAGCGCGTAGTAGAGCGGTTCCAGGCTCACGGTGCCGGTCGCCGGGTCGACGACGATGGGTGCCTTGCAGCCGGCCTCGCGGCTGTGGTACGGGCCACCCTGTTCGTCGACCACCAGGTTCCAGTCGACGACGGCGGCCGTGTGGTGGTTGAAGTCGCCGATCATCTCCTTGGCCTTGATCTCCAGGCCGTCCCAACTGCTGTGCGGGCCGGGGGCCACCTCGCCGCGGGAGGCCCCGAGACTGCACTCCGTGAGCAGGAGAGGCTTGTCCGGGAAGGCCTCATGGGCCAGGGTGAGCGCGTCGAAGTGGTCGCCAGAGTACCAGTGGAAGGCGATGCCCCAGACGTGCTCGGCCACCCCGGGGACCCGGCAGGTGTCGCGCGCCCGCTCGAACACCCGCTCCTTGTTGTGGTCCCAGATCATGATCTTCAGACCGGCGAAGCCAGCCCGGTCCAGCGCGGGCACCAGGTGGTCGCGGACGAACCGGCCCTCCTCCTCGGCGGTGAACTGGCAGCTCTCCCAGGTCTGCGCCGCGAGCGGCTCGTTCTGGACGGTCAGGCCGACGAAACTGACCCCCGCGCGGGCGTACTCGGTGAAATAGCGGGCGATGTAGTCGGCCCAGACCCCGGCGTACGCCGGGTCCAACCGGCCGCCGTGGTTGAACTCCCGGTTGGTCTTCATCCAGGGCGGCGGGCTCCACGGGGAGGCGAACAGCTGCAGATCGTCCGCCACCGCCTGGGCGGCGGTGAGGAAGGGCAGGATCCAGCGCCGGTCCCGGTCGATGGAGAAGGTGGCGAGGGTGGTGTCACCGTCGGCGACGTAGGTGTACTCGTCGAGGGAGAAGTCGCTGGAGTGGATCGGCGTCCGGCAGAAGTTCAGCCGGAGCCCGTTCGGCCCGAAGAGGGCGGCGAGGATCGCGGCCTGGCTCCGTGGCGTGACCCGGGCGTAGTTGTACGCGGAGGTCTCGGTGAAGGCGCCCCCGAAACCGAGGATCTCCTGGTAGGCCCGCTCGGGGACGAGGTTGACCACGCCCAGTTCGCGGTCGTCATCGGGGACGAACGAGAGGGCGGATTCGGCGAGCCAGTCCGGGGTGCCGCGGCGGCTCAAGTAGACGGTCGCGGTCACCATAGTGAGTACCCCCCGTCGATGACGATGTCCGCACCGGTGGTGTAGCTGGCGGCGTCGGAGACAAGGTACAAGATGGCGCCGGCGATCTCATCCGGCCGGGCGCAGCGTCCCAGCGGGGTCAGCGCCAGCCACTGGTCGAAGATCTCCGGCTTGCCCCGGTTGACCGCGGTCAGGGCGGTTTCGGTGTAGCCGGGCGAAACGCAGTTCACCCGGACCCCCCGGCTGGCCCACTCCGCCGCGATCGAGCGGGTGTACTGGACGAGGCCCGCCTTGGCCGCGTTGTACGGTGCCTGGCGCTGGGGCCGGTTGACGGCGTACGCGGACAGCGAGGCGATGTTGACGATTGCCCCCTGGCCCGTGGCCAGCATGGCGGCGCCCTCGGCCCGGCAGGCGACGAACACCCCCCGCAGCATGGTGTCCATGACGGCGTCCCACGCCTCGTCGGTGGTCGCCTCGGCGGGCTGGTTGACCCGGGCCGCCGGCCCGTTGACGGCAATGTCCAGGCGGCCGTGCTCGGCGACGATCTGGTCGACCGCGCGATCGACGGTCGCCGGGTCGGTCACATCGACCTGGATGAA
>JAIRVA010000168.1 GCA_031254155.1 Propionibacteriaceae bacterium | reverse complement strand
CGGCCTCGTTCACGTCTCCGAACTATCGTGGAAGCACATCGACCATCCTTCCGAGGTGGTTGAGATCGGCCAGGAGGTCACCGTCGAGGTTCTCTCTGTCGAGATGGACCGCGAGCGGGTGTCCCTGTCGCTGAAGGCCACCCAGGAAGACCCGTGGCAGACCTTCGCCCGGCTGCACCAGATCGGCCAGATCGCGCCCGGTACGGTCACCAAGCTCGTTCCCTTCGGCGCGTTTGTGCGTGTCGCTGAGGGTATCGAGGGTCTGGTGCACGTGTCGGAGCTGGCCGAGCGCCACGTCGAGATCCCCGAGCAGGTCGTCTCGGTCGGCGACCAGGTCATGGTCAAGATCATCGACATCGACCTCGAACGCCGCCGCGTCTCGCTCAGCCTCAAGCAGGCCAACGAGGGCGTCGACGTCGTGGCCGAGGACTTCGACCCCAGCCTGTACGGCATGACGGCCTCGTACGACGAGGACGGCAACTACATCTACCCCGAGGGCTTCGATCCGGAGACTCAGGAGTGGAAGCAGGGGTACGAGGAGCAGCAGGCGGCGTGGGAGGCCCAGTGGACCCAGGCCCGCGCCCTGTGGGAGGCCCACAAGAAGCAGGCCGTCCAGGCCGTCGAGGCCGAGCAAGAGGCCGTCGTCGAGGAGATGAACGCCGCCAGCTACGTGGCCGGCGAGTCGTTGCCCGCCGGCGAGACCGCCTTCGCCTCGGACGAGACGCTCCAGGCGCTCAAGGACCGGCTCAACGGTTCAAACTAGTTGGTTTGATGGGGTACGGGGCTGTCATGGGTGTGCTCATGACAGCCCCGTACCCGTTCCTAGAGTGGGCAAACCGGGAGGACACATGATTCGAGTTGGACTAACAGGTGGGATCGCCGCGGGGAAGACGGTCGCTGGCGCGCGGTTCGAAGAGTTGGGGATCACGGTCATCGACTACGACCAGTTGGCGCGGGAGGTCGTCGCCCCCGGCACGCCGGGGCTCGCCGCGGTGGTCGCCACGTTCGGGCCGGCCGTTCTGGCGGTCGACGGCACGCTCAACCGGGCGCTCGTCGCGCAGAAGGTGTTCAGCGGCGACGACGAAGACGCGCTGGACAAGCTGGAAAGCATCGTGCACCCGCTGGTGATCGCCCGGGGGCACGAACTCGACCAGGAGGCCGAGGCCCGCGGGGAGCGCCTGATCATTCACAGCATTCCGTTGCTCGTCGAGGTCGTGGGACCGGAGGCGTTCGACACGGTGATCGTGGTCGACGCGCCGCCGGAGATCCGGGTCGCGCGCCTCGTGGCCGGCCGGCGGATGTCCGAGGCCGAGGCCTGGGACCGGATCGACGCCCAGAGTGACGACTCGGTCCGCCTGGAGGCGGCGGACGTCGTCTTCGACGGGTCGGGCCCGGAGGACAACCTGCGCCGCCAGGTCACAGCGTGGGCGGAAGACGTCCTCCGCAACGGCCTCAACTACCGGCCCAACCCCGAGCGCTCGAAGTTCCTCGTCACCGAGGACTGGGTGGCGTAGAGCTGCGCCGGTCTGAATGGAGAGACTCCCCGGATCAGTCAAAATCATCGACCGGTGAAGTCGGCGAGCCCGTCGTGAGTGAAGGCCCGGTTTGTCGGAGGGAGGGATTACCCTTGAGACATGCGCCCAGTCACAGATGTCGAACGTACCGTCGCCCCGTTCCGCGTCCACGCGGAGTTTGAGCCGAGCGGGGACCAGCCGGCGGCGATCGACGCCCTCGAACGCCGCGTGACAGCGGGAGAGACGGACATCGTCCTGCTCGGGGCGACCGGGACGGGCAAAACGGCGACGGTGGCCTGGCTCGCCGAGCGGTTGCAGCGGCCGATGCTCATCATGCAGCCCAACAAGACCCTGGCCGCCCAGTTCGCCCAGGAGTTGCGCCAGTTCTTCCCCGACAACGGGGTGGAGTTTTTCGTCTCGTACTACGACTATTACCAGCCCGAGGCGTACATCCCGCAGACGGACACCTACATCGAGAAGGATTCCTCGCTCAACGAGGAGGTCGAACGGCTGCGCCACCAGGCGACGTACTCCCTCCTGACCAGGCGCGACTGCATCGTCGTCGCGTCGGTGTCGGCGATCTACGGCCTGGGCACGCCGCAGGAGTACGTGGACCAGGCGATCACGCTGCGCGTCGGCGACACCATCGGGCGGGAGGCACTGCTGCGGCGGCTGGTGGACATCCAGTACGTCCGCAACGACCTGGCCGGGACCCGCGGCACGTTCCGGGCGCGCGGCGACACGGTCGAGATCTTCCCGATGTACGAACAACTGGCGTGGCGGGTCGAGCTGTTCGGGGACGACATCGAGACCCTCACCACGCTCAACCCGCTGACGGGTGAGATCGTCTCCCGCGACCAGGTGATGCACGTCTTCCCCGCCACCCACTACACGGCCTCGGCGGAACGCATGGAGCAGGCCATCGCCGGCATCGAGGCGGAACTGGGTACCCGGCTCGCCGAGTTGCGGGCCCAGGACAAGCTCTTGGAGGCCCAGCGGCTGGAGATGCGGACGGGGTACGACCTGGAGATGATGCGGGCGGTCGGGACGTGTTCAGGCATCGAGAACTACTCCCGCCACATCGACGGCCGGGCCCCCGGCTCGGCGCCCAACTGTCTGCTCGACTACTTCCCCGAGGACTTTCTGCTGGTCATCGACGAGTCGCACGTCACCGTACCCCAGATCGGGGGGATGTACGAGGGGGACATGTCGCGCAAGCGGACCCTCGTGGAACACGGCTTCCGGCTCCCCTCCGCGCTCGACAACCGGCCGCTGCGCTGGGAGGAGTTCCTGGAACGCATCGGTCAGACGGTCTACCTCTCCGCCACGCCGGGGCCGTACGAGTTGGCGAAGGCGCCCGACCCGGTGGAGCTGCTGATCCGGCCCACGGGCCTGATCGACCCGGAGGTCATCCTCAAGCCCACGAAGGGGCAGGTGGAGGACCTGATGGGCGAGATCCGGGAGCGCGCGGAGCGGGACGAACGCGTGCTCGTGACGACCCTGACCAAGAAGATGGCCGAGGACCTGACCGACTACCTGCTGGCCCACGGCATCCGGACGCGCTACCTCCACTCGGACGTCGACACCCTCAAACGGCTCGACCTGCTGCGCGAGCTGCGGACGGGGGAGTTCGACGTCCTCGTCGGCATCAACCTGCTGCGGGAGGGGCTGGACCTGCCCGAGGTCTCCCTGGTGGCGATCCTGGACGCCGACAAGGAGGGCTTCCTGCGCTCGGAGCGGTCGCTCATCCAGACCATCGGGCGGGCGGCCCGCAACGTGTCGGGCCAGGTCCACATGTACGCCGACCGGGTGACCGACTCCATGCGCAAGGCCATCGACGAGACCAACCGGCGCCGTGCCAAGCAGGTCGCGTACAACACCGCCCACGGCGTCGACCCCCAGCCGATCCGCAAGCGCATCGCCGACATCACCGAGATGCTGGCCCGGGAGACCGACGACACGATCAGCGCCCGGCCCGCCCGGCGGACGGGGGGTGCGCTCCTGGCCGACGAGGGGGCCAGGGCCCGGCCGGCGAACCTGCCGCTCGCCGAACTGGGTGACCTGATCGCGGAACTCACCACGCAGATGCAGACCGCGGCGGCCGAGTTGCGCTTCGAGATCGCCGCCCGGCTGCGCGACGAGGTGGCGGAGCTGAAGAAGGAGTACCGCGCCATGGCTGAGGGCGTGAAATAGCCGGTCGCCCGGTAAACTGGACGGATGCACGTCAGTACCCTCACCTGGATCGTGACGCTGGCGATACTCGTCGCTGTCCTGGTTTTTGATGTCTTCGTCATCGGGCGCAAACCCCACGAACCATCGGCCAAGGAGTGTGGCATCGCGATCAGCGTGTACGTCACCGGGGCACTCCTGTTCGCGGTCTTCGTCTGGCTCACCTGGGACATGCAGCAGGGGACGGAGTTCATCGCGGGCTGGCTGACGGAGTACTCGCTCTCGGTGGACAACTTGTTCATCTTCTTGATCATCATGTCCAAGCTCAAGGTACCGCGCCACCTGCAGCAGTTCGCCCTGATGGTCGGTATCATCCTCGCGCTGGTGCTGCGCGGCCTCTTTATCGCGCTCGGGGCGGCGCTGATCTCGGCCTTCGCCTGGGTGTTCTTCATCTTTGGTGCCTTCCTCGTCTACACCGCGGTGGGCCTGGTCCGGGACTACTTCGCGACGGACAACGACGAGGACGCGGGCGACAACTTCGCCATCCGGCTGGTGAAGCGGCGCTTCCGGTTCACCGACGATTTCCACGGTACGAAGCTCCGGGTCCGGCTCGCCCCGCCGGGGGCGCGGCGGGCACACCACTACATGACGCCCATGTTCCTGGTGGTCGTCGCGCTGGGGAGTACGGACCTGCTGTTCGCCCTCGACTCCATCCCGGCGATCTACGGTCTCACCCAGCAGCCGTACCTCGTCTTCACCGCCAACGTCTTCGCGCTCATGGGGCTTCGGCAACTGTACTTCCTGCTCGGCGGCATGCTCAAGCGCTTGGTGTACCTCTCCCTCGGGCTGTCGGTCATCCTGGCCTTCATCGGCGTCAAGCTCGTTCTCCACGCGTTGTACCACTACGGCGTGATCGGCTTCGAGGTCCACACCCTCGTCTCGCTCGGGGTTATCGTCGTCACGCTGGTGGTCACGGCGGTGGCGAGCCTGATCAAGTCTGCTCACACCCCGCCGGCGGGATCAGACGGGGCCGCCTAGGTTGATCTGCTCGCCCCCGAGGACGGCGGAGGGGTCCTTCCGGCCGGTCAGCCAGCCGAGCAGCGTGGGCTCGTTGCCGCGGACGGTGACCGGGGTACCGTGACCGACGACCGCGGTGAGCCCGTCGTCGGTCACGACGGTGAGTTCGACCTCGGAGAAGCGCGGGGTTTCCCGGAAGAGGTTCCACTTGAGGAGCCGGTGAACCAGGGCGGGCTCGATGTCCGTGAAGTCGTACCCCAGGAGCAGGTCCACGTGGTGGAGGGCGACCTCGTTGAGCCGGTCCAGCACGAGCGCGGAGGCCGGTAGCGGGCCCTGGGAGCTCCGGACGGTGGTCGCCCAGGCGGCCTCGTCCATGAGCTCGAAGGCGCGCATCAGCGCGGCGGAGGATTCGTCGAGCGCCTCCTGCAGGGCGAGGGCATCGCCCCCGGCCTGGGCGTTGAGGTCGGCGTCGGACTGGGCGGACCGCCAGGCAATCGGTTCGTGAGTCCGGGCGATCTCGAGCGCCATGTCGGTCAGCGCCTCGGCGTGGCGGGCCAGGTGGGCGGCGATGTGGGCGCGGGTCCAACCATTCAGATGGGTGAGCACCTGCCAGTCACGGGTCGTCAGCGCGATCGTACTTCCGAGCAGGCGCTGCGTCACCGCGGTCAGATCAAGACGCCAGTCAACGGGAGGGTCAAGATGGGGGTCAGTCCGCACACTGCCTAACTTACGGCTAATCCAGGGTTGACGCAATGATCCGCCGCCGTTCGCGGACGGAATTCGGGACATACGTTCGAGAAATCCCCGGTTTTGTCTGATCGAGGAACTAAGATGGCCTGGTGCAGAATCGTTTGATCGTCAAGGGGGCCAGGGAACACAACCTGGCCAATGTCTCGGTGGATCTCCCGCGCGACGCGCTGATCGTGTTCACCGGGTTGTCCGGGTCGGGCAAGTCGTCGCTGGCGTTCGACACGATCTTCGCCGAGGGCCAGCGGCGGTACGTCGAGTCGCTCTCCGCGTACGCCCGGATGTTCATCGGCCAGATGGACAAGCCAGCCGTCGACTTCATCGAGGGCTTGTCGCCCGCGGTCTCGATCGACCAGAAGTCCACCTCCCGGAACCCGCGCTCGACGGTGGGGACGATCACCGAGGTGTACGACTACTTCCGCCTGTTGTTCGCCCGCATCGGCGTGCCCCACTGCCCGCAGTGCGGGGAGGCGATCTCCCGGCAGACGCCCCAACAGATCGTCGACCGCCTGCTTGACCTGGCCGAGGGGACGCGGTTCCAGATCCTCGCGCCCATCGTGACCGGGCGGAAGGGGGAGTACCGCGACGTCTTCCTCGAGCTTGCGACCAGCGGGTACGCGCGGGTCCGCGTGGATGGGCAGGTGTACCCGGTGAGCGAGCCGCCGACGCTCGACAAGCAGAAGAAGCACGACATCGCGGTGGTCGTCGACCGGCTGGCCGCGAAGCCCGACGTCCGCCAGCGGCTGGCCGATTCCGTCGAAACCGCCCTCAAACTGGCGGGCGGGGTGGTCGCGATCGACTTCGTCGACACCCCTGCCGACTCGCCCGCCCGCGAGAAGCGTTACTCCGAGAAGATGGCTTGCCCGAACGGCCACGATATTTCGATTGATGAGCTGGAGCCCCGCCAGTTCTCGTTCAACGGCCCCTGGGGGGCCTGCCCGGCCTGCTCGGGCCTCGGGACGACGATGGAGGTCGACCCCGACCTGGTCGTCCCCGACCCAACGCTCAGCCTCAAAGAGAACGCCATCGCCGTCTGGGCCACCCCGACGATTGCGCGCTACTTCCAGCACGTCCTGTCCTCGCTCGCCGAGGCTGACCGCTTCTCGGTCACCGTACCCTGGGCGGAGCTGCCCGAGCCCGCGCAACGGGTCGTCCTCTACGGCGTGGGCGACCCGGTTTACGTCTCGCACCGCAACCGGTTCGGGCGGACCCGGACGTTTTCGACCAAGTACGAGGGGGCCATTCCGTACATCAAGCGGCGCTACGCGGAGGCCGAGACCGACGCGGCGCGGGAGCGGTTCGGGGCCTACATGCGCGAGTTCCCGTGCTCGGTCTGCGCGGGGGCGCGGCTGAAGCCGGCCTCGCTGGCGGTCACCGTGGGCGGCCAGAACATCCACGAGGTGACCTCGGCGAGCATCGTCGACTGTCTCGCGTACGTCGACTCGCTCGACCTGTCGCAGCGTGACCGGACCATTTCGGAGCGGGTGCTGAAGGAGATCCGGGAGCGGCTGCGCTTTCTCGTCGACGTCGGTCTGGACTATCTCACCTTGTCGCGGCCGGCCGGGACGCTGTCCGGCGGCGAGGCGCAGCGGATCCGGCTCGCCACGCAGATCGGGTCGGGGCTGATGGGGGTGCTCTACGTCCTGGACGAGCCGAGCATCGGGCTCCACCAGCGGGACAACCACCGCCTCATCGAGACCCTGGTCCGCCTGCGCGACCTGGGCAACACCCTGATCGTCGTCGAGCACGACGAGGACACCATCCGGACCGCCGACTGGGTGGTCGACATCGGTCCCGGGGCGGGCGAGCACGGCGGGCGGGTCGTTGTCTCCGGCACGGTCGCGGAGCTCATGGCGAACCCCGACTCGATCACCGGGGCCTACCTCGCCGGCCGGCGCCACATCCCCGTACCCGCGACCCGGCGGCCGCGCACCGACCGGCAGGTCACCGTCGTCGGGGCGAGCGAGAACAACCTGCGGGGCGTGGACGTGAGCTTCCCGCTCGGGCTGTTCATCGCGGTGACGGGCGTGTCCGGGTCGGGGAAGTCCTCGCTCGTCAACGCGATCCTCTACCAGGCGCTGGCGCGGCGGATCTACGCCACGAAGGCCCTGCCGGGGCGCCACAAGCGGCTGGAGGGCGCGGAGCTGGTGGACAAGATCATCCACGTCGACCAGTCGCCCATCGGACGGACGCCCCGGTCGAACCCCGCCACGTACACCGGGGTCTTCGACAAGATCCGCACCCTGTTCTCCCAGACGACCGACGCGAAGGTCCGGGGGTACCAGCCGGGGCGCTTTTCGTTCAACGTCAAGGGCGGACGCTGCGAGAACTGTGCGGGCGACGGGACGATCAAGATCGAGATGAACTTCCTGCCGGACGTGTACGTGCCGTGCGAGGTCTGCCACGGGGCGCGGTACAACCGGGAGACCCTCGAGGTGCGTTACAAGGGGAAAAATGTGGCCGAGGTGCTCGCCATGCCCATCGAGGAGGCGGCTGGGTTCTTCGGGGCCATCCCGCCGATCGCGCGCCACCTCACCACGCTGGTGGAGGTCGGACTGGGGTACGTCCGGCTCGGCCAGGCCGCCACCACCCTGTCGGGCGGGGAGGCCCAACGGGTGAAACTGGCCTCCGAGTTGCAGAAACGCTCGACCGGGCGGACGATGTACGTCCTGGACGAGCCCACGACCGGGCTGCACTTCGAGGACACCCGCAAGCTGCTCACCGTGCTCGAGCGGCTGGTCGAGCAGGGTAACACGGTCGTCGTGATCGAGCACAACCTTGATGTCATCAAGACTGCTGACTGGGTGATCGACCTCGGCCCGGAGGGCGGGGCCCGCGGCGGGCTGGTGGTCGCCGAGGGGACGCCCGAAGACGTCGCCGCCGATCCGGACTCCTACACCGGCCAGTTCCTCGCACCCGTGCTGGCGGGAAGGCAGCCCTGATGCCCGATCCCGCAACCTGGCGGCCCAAGACCGCCGAGATCCCGGCGGAACCCGGGGTCTACCGGTACCTGGACGCCGAGGGGCGGGTCATCTACGTCGGCAAGGCGATCTCGCTGCGCTCCCGGCTCACGTCGTACTTCCAGGACCCCTTCCACCTGCACCCCCGGACCCGTCTGATGATCCGGACGGCCGCCGGGGTGGAGTGGACGACGGTCCGCAACGAGCTCGAGGCGCTGCAACTGGAGTACACCTGGATCAAACAGTTCGAGCCGCGTTTCAACGTCAAGTACCGTGATGACAAGTCGTACCCCTGGCTCTGCGTGACCTGGAGCGAGGAGTTTCCGCGGGTGTTCGTCGGCCGGGGCGGCAAGAAGACGGGGTGGCGGTACTTCGGGCCGTACGCCGAAGCGTGGGCGATCCGCGACTCCATCGACGCCCTGCTGACGGTCTTCCCCATGCGCTCCTGCTCGGCCGGCGTGTTCCGCGCGGCGGCGGCCTCCGGGCGGCCGTGCCTCATGGGGTACATCGACAAGTGTGCCGCCCCCTGCGTGGGCCGGGTGTCCGCGGCGGCGCACCGCGTCATCGCGGCCGACTTCTGTACCGCCATCTCCGGCCACGCCGGCCGCTTCATCAAGACCCTCGAAGCCGAGATGCGCGCCGCCGCCGCCGACCTGGAGTTCGAGCGGGCCGGGGCGCTGCGGGACAAGGCGGACGCGCTGCGGCGGGTCATGGAACGCAACGCCGTCGTGCTGGAAGATTCCGCCGATGTCGATCTCATCGCCCTCGCCGTGGACCCGCTGGAGGTGGCGGTCCAGCTGTTCCAGGTCCGCTCGGGCCGCATCCTGGCCGAGCGGGGGTGGGTGGCCGACCGCGGGACGTGGGCCGGGGGCGAGGACGCCGGTCCGGCCGACGACGACCAGCCCCAACTGGTCGAGGCGTTCCTCCTGCAGATCTACGGCGATGTCGGGGGCGAACCGGAGGACCGCAAGCGGATCATCCCGCCCGAGATCCTCGTCCCGGCCCTTCCCGAGACCGCCGACACCCTCGCCGAATTGCTGGGCGGGGAACGCGGGACGAAGGTCCGGCTCCGGGTGCCGCAGCGGGGCGACAAGAAGACCCTCATGGAAACCGCGGCCAAAAACGCCACCCAGACGCTTGGGCTCCACAAGACCCGTCGCGCCGCCGACCTGACGACCCGCAACCAGGCGCTCGACGAACTTGCCCAGGCGCTCGACCTCAGCGAGATCCCGCTGCGGATCGAGTGCTACGACATCTCGCACATTTCCGGTACGAACACCGTCGCCTCAATGGTCGTGTTCGAGGACGGGCTGGCCCGCAAGTCGGAGTACCGCCACTTCACAATCACCTCCGTGGGCTCCGACGACACCGGCGCCATGACGGAGGTCCTGACCCGCCGGTTCGCCCGTCTCGTCGCCGACCGGGCGGCGGCGGGCGACGCCCACTCCGGGCTGGTCGACGCGACCACCCGGACGACCCGGCGTTTCTCGTACACCCCGTCCCTCGTCGTCGTCGACGGGGCCGCCCCGCAGGCCGCGGTCGCCCGGCGGGTCCTCGACGAACTGGGTTTCGGGGCGGTGGCGGTCTGCGGGCTGGCGAAGCGGCTCGAAGAGGTGTGGGTGCCCGGCGAGGAGTACCCGGTCATCCTGCCCCGGACCTCCCAGGCGTTGTACCTCCTGCAGCGTCTCCGTGACGAGGCCCACCGGTTCGCGATCACGTTCCACCGCGAGCGCCGCTCCCGGTCGATGATCGAGTCGATCCTCGACGACGTGCCCGGGCTCGGCGAGGTCCGGCGGAAGGCCCTGCGGACAGCCTTCGGCTCGCTCAAGAAGCTGCGGGCGGCGACGGTGGAGGAGATCGCCCAGGTCCCCGGCTTCGGTCCCACCCTGGCCGCCGCGGTCGTCGCGGCGGTCGGCGGCAAGCCCGCCGCGGTCAATCTGGCGACGGGCGAGATCCTCGACTGACAGGAAGTGCTGATTTCCGCTGTGTCGTCAGTCGGGCGTCAGGCGGGCGAGCGAAGCGAGGGTGAGATCCGACTACCATATGTTGTACGTGGACTGGATGTCCACCGCAACATATGGTAGTCGGAGATCGCCCGTCCTGGCGTTCGGATGGCGGCACATGGTAAATCAGCGGTTCCATGGCGCGAAGCGCCGGGGGCCCGTACCCCCTATGATGGAGCACAGAGTTGAGGGAGGAGCGGGATGGACCTGGTCGTGATCACGGGGATGTCGGGTGCCGGGCGCCGGACCGCCGCCCACGCGATGGAGGACCTCGGCTGGTACGTGGTGGACAACCTGCCGCCGGCGATGCTGCCCGCCTTCCTGACGTACCTGGACGGCGAGCGCGTCGAGCGGGTCGTCGTCGGGCTGGATGTCCGCTCCCGCGGCGACCTGGAGCAGATCCCCGCGCTGTTCGAGGCGGTCGCCCCGCTCGCCGGCTCCCCGCAGGTGGTGTTCCTGGAGGCGTCCGATCCCGAGATCGTGAAGCGGCAAGAGTCGTCGCGGCGTCCCGTGCCGCTGCAGGGAACGGGAACGTTGCTGGACGGCATTCGCGCCGAGCGGCGCATGATGTCGGCCTTGCGCGCCTCGGCGGACATGGTGATCGACACGACCGGTCTTACCCCCCACCAGTTGACGCACCGGATCGAGGCCGCGTACGGCCCGCACGGCGCGGCGCTTACCGTCATGATCATGTCTTTCGGGTTCAAAAACGGGCTGCCGTTGGACGCCGACATGGTCTTCGACGTCCGCTTCCTGCCCAATCCGCACTGGGTGCCGGATCTGCGGCCCCAGACGGGGCTGAGTCTCGCGGTGTCGGCGTACGTGCAGAACTCGGACCTCGCGGGGCACTTTCTCGACGAACTGGTGGCCCTGTTCACGACGGCGGCGGCGGGGTACGTCGTGGAGGGGAAGCGGCTGGTGACGCTCGCTATCGGGTGTACGGGTGGCAAGCACCGCTCGGTCGCCGTCGCCGAGGCGTTCGCCCGGCGGCTGGAGACCGACTACGCGGTGGCCGTCATGCACCGCGACCTGGGGAGGGAATGATGAGTCTGCCCAAGGTGGTGGCGTTCGGCGGCGGCCACGGTCTCGCCGCGACGCTGATGGCGCTCAAGCGGCTGACCGACCAGGTGACCGCGGTCGTCACGGTGGCGGACGACGGCGGCTCGTCGGGCCGGTTACGTGACGAGTTCGGCTGTCTGCCGCCGGGCGATCTCCGGATGGCCCTCGCCGCGCTGACCGGTGACGACACCGAGGGGCGGTTGTGGGCGAACGTCTTGCAGTCACGCTTCGGCGGTACGGGCCCCCTGGCGGGCCACGCGGTCGGCAACCTGCTCATCGCGGCGCTGTGGCAGCGTGACCCCGACCCCGTGGTCGGCCTGGACCAGGTCGGGCGGCTGCTGGAGATCCAGGGCCGGGTGCTGCCGATGTCGTCCGTGCCCCTCGTGATCTCGGCGGACGTGGTCGGGATCGACCCCGTGGCCCCGGACGAGATCCGCCGTCTTACGGGACAGGCCCGCATCGCGGTCACCGAGGGCAGCGTCCTGCAGGTCCGTCTGGAACCGGCGGACCCGCCCGCCTGCCCGGAAGCGGTCGAGAGCATTCTCGCGGCCGACTACCTCGTGTTCGGTCCCGGCTCGTGGTTC
Organism: Propionibacteriaceae bacterium; assembly: GCA_031254155.1. Lineage (GTDB taxonomy): Bacteria > Actinomycetota > Actinomycetes > Propionibacteriales > Propionibacteriaceae > WQYJ01. Next base: position 6,573 of record JAIRVA010000168.1, on the reverse strand, counting down.
ACCTCCGTCGTACCGCACCTGCTCGTACCCGACCTCGTGGCGGCGATCCTGGCCTCGCCCGCGAAGCGGATCTGCGTGATGAACCTGCTGCCCGCCGCGGAGACGAGCGGGTTCACGCCGTCGCGACACGTGGAGGTGCTGGCCGAGCACTGCCCGCAGCTCACCCTCGACACCGTGATCGCGGACCGCCGGTTCGTCGGCAACGACGCGCATCTGCAGCGTCTGGTGGAATCGATGCGCGCGGAGTTGTTGGTCGGGGATGTCGGTATGCGGGACGGCTCGGCCCGTCACGACCCATTCTTGCTTGCCGCGACCCTCGCCGTTGTGATGAAATTATGAACCGGGAATGGTGGTACGAGAAAGTGGTCCCATGGCATTGACTCCGGACGTGAAGGCGGAACTGGCGGTACTGCCGGTAGCCAAGTTCTGCTGTCGTCGCGCCGAGGCTGCGACGATGCTGCGGTACGCCGGTGGTCTCCACCTGACCGGCGGGGGCAACATCATGGTCGAGGCCGAGTTCGACACGGGCGCGGTGGCCCGGCGGCTGCGGATCGCGATCACCGAGGTTTTCGGGCTGACCAGCGAACTCATCACCGTCCGGGGTTCTGGCCTGCGCCGCGGCACCCGGTACCTTGTCCGCCTGGTCAAAGACGGCCCGGCCATCGCCCGGCTGAGCGGGCTCATCAACGCCCAGGGCCGCCCGGTCCGGGGGTTGCCCGCCGGTATTGTCGGTGGCGGGATGTGCGACGCGGTCGCCATGTGGCGCGGGGCCTTCCTCGCCCACGGCTGCCTGACCGAGCCGGGCCGGTCCATGGCGATGGAGATCACCGCCCCCAGCCACGAGGCCGCCATGGCGCTCGTCGGCGCCGCGCGGCGGCTGGGCGTCATGGCCAAGGTCCGGGAAGTCCGGGGCGTCGAGCGGGTCGTCATCCGCGACGGCGAGGCCATCGCGGTCATGCTCACCAAGATGGGCGCCCACGAGGCGCGGCTGAAATGGGAGGAACGCCGGCTGCGCCGGGAGGTCCGGGCCTCCGCCAACCGGCTGGCCAACTTCGACGACGCCAACCTGCGCCGGTCGGCCCGCGCCGCGGTGACGGCCAGTGCACGTGTGAGCAGGGCGTTCGAGATTCTGGGAGACGATGTGCCCGAACACCTGCGGGCGGCCGGCCAACTCCGCATCGCCCACCAGCAGGCGAGTCTGGAGGAGTTGGGCGGGTTGCACGAGCCGCCGTTGACAAAGGACGCTATCGCCGGGCGAATCCGGCGTCTGCTCGCCCTCGCCGACAAGCGGGCCCAGGAACTCAGTATCGACAATACAGATGTCGGCCTGGGCCCGGACGACGACAACGATTAAGTTGGACTTGCAGTGTCGCGACTCCCGCCGGGGACAAAATTTGAGTAGGCTATAGTGCAGCAGGTTACTGCCTGCCCTTATCTCGGGGCGCGAGTCGATCGCGCTGAAGAAACAACAAAGGAGATCCATGACCGTCAAGGTTGGAATTAATGGTTTTGGTCGGATCGGGCGCAACTACTTCCGCGCCCTGATCGCGGCTGGCGCGGACCTCGATGTGGTCGCTGTCAACGACCTCACCGACAATCACACGCTGGCCCACCTGCTGAAGTACGACTCGATCCTCGGGCGTTTCCCCGGGACCGTCACGTACGATGACAACGCTCTGTACGTCAACGGCAAGGAGATCAAAGCCTTCGCCGAGCGCGATCCCGCCAACCTGCCCTGGGGCGAGCTGGGTGTGGACATCGTGATCGAGTCGACCGGCTTCTTCACGGATGCCGCGAAGGCCAAGGCTCACCTGGCGGCCGGCGCCAAGAAGGTCCTGATCTCCGCCCCGGCGACGAACGAGGACATCACCATCGTCATGGGCGTCAACGACTCCCTGTACGACCCGGCGCAGCACAACATCATCTCGAACGCTTCCTGCACCACGAACTGCCTGGCACCCCTCGCCAAGGCGCTGGATGACGGCATCGGCATCGTCAAGGGCCTCATGACCACAATCCACGCCTACACGCAGGACCAGAACCTGCAGGACGCGCCGCACTCGGACCTGCGCCGCGCCCGCGCCGCCGCGCTCAACATCGTCCCGACCACGACCGGCGCCGCGAAGGCCGTCGCCCTCGTCCTGCCCCAGCTCAAGGGCAAGCTGGACGGGTACGCGCTGCGCGTGCCCACGCCGACGGGTTCCGTGACCGACCTCACCTTCGAGGCGCCGCGCGACACCACGGTCGAGGAGATCAACGCCATCGTCAAGGCGGCGGCGGAGGGCCCGCTCAAGGGCATCCTGGAGTACAACGACGATCCCATCGTCTCCAAGGACATCGAGACCTACCCGGCCTCGTCGATCTTTGACGCGCCGTTGACCAAGGTCATCGGCAACCAGGTCAAGGTCGTGTCGTGGTACGACAACGAGTGGGGTTATTCGAACCGCCTCGTGGACCTGACCGTCCTCGTCGGGTCGAAGTTCTGAGAGTCAACTAGACACAGTCAACTAGACTAAGGCGCGGGGTGGGTCGGTGTGGCTCGCCCCGCGTCCTTGTCGGACAGGAAAGTGATCCATGAAGTCAATCGATGAACTGACGGACGTCGCGGGGAAGAGGGTCCTCATCCGCTGCGACTTCAACGTACCGCTGAAGGGTGAGGAAATCACCGACGACGGGCGGATCCGGGCCGCGCTGCCCACGCTCACGGCGCTGCGCGCCCGGGGCGCGAAGCTCGTCATCATGGCCCACCTCGGCCGGCCCGAGGGAGAGGCCAACCCGAAGTACTCGCTGGCCCCCGTGGCGAAGCGGCTGGGCGAGTTGCTGGGGGTCCCGGTGGCGCTGGCCGCCGATGTCGTGGGGGCGTCCGCGCAGGCCACTGTGGCCGCGCTGGCGGACGGCGACGTGGCCCTGCTGGAGAACGTCCGGTTCGAGCCGGGCGAGGCGTCCAAGGCCGACGCCGAGCGCGAGGCCCTGGCCGCGCGGTACGCCGGGTTCGGCGACATTTTCGTCTCCGACGGTTTCGGCGTCGTCCACCGTAAGCAGGCCTCCGTTTACGACGTGGCGAAACTGCTCCCGGCGTACGCGGGCTACCTCGTCGAACGTGAGGTGACCGTACTCAAGAAGCTCACGGTCCACCCCGAGCGCCCGTACGTCGTCGTCCTCGGCGGCGCGAAGGTCGCCGACAAACTCGCCGTGATCGACAACCTCCTGGCCGTGGCCGACACGCTGATCATCGGCGGCGGCATGGCGTACACCTTCTTGAAGGCGGAGGGTTTGGAGGTCGGCCGCTCGTTGCTCGACGAGACGAAGATCGCGGCCTGCGCGGGGTACCTCGAGCAGGCGAAGGCGACGGGCAAGCGGATCCTGCTGCCGGTCGACGCGCGGGTGGCTGACCCGGCGGACATCGACTTCGGGGGCCGGGTGCTGAACGGCGAGGTGGCGATCGTCCCCACGACCGCGATCCCCGCCGACAAGGAAGCGGCCGACATCGGGCCCGAGACGGCGGCGCTCTACGCGGCCGAGATCGCGGCGGCGAAGACGGTCTTCTGGAACGGGCCGATGGGGATCTCCGAGATCGCCGAACTGTCGGCCGGGACCAAGGCGGTGGCAGGGGCCCTCGCCGGGTCGGCGGCCTTCAGTGTCGTCGGCGGCGGGGATTCCGCGGCGGCCGTCCGCGCGTTCGGTTTCGACGAGGCCAGCTTCGGCCACATCTCCACGGGCGGCGGCGCCTCGCTGGAGTTTCTTGAAGGCAAGACCCTGCCGGGGCTCGCGGTTCTAGAGGAGGCATGATGACGCGCGTACCACTGATGGCTGGTAACTGGAAGATGAACCTCAACCACGTCGAGGCGACTGGCGTGGTCCAGAAGCTCGCGTGGTCGTTGGCGGACTTCCACTACGAGAAAGAGAAGTCCGAGGCGGCGGTCATCGTACCGTTCACCGACATCCGCACCGTCCAGAACCTGATCGAGGGCGACAAGCTCCCGATCACCTTCGGGGCGCAGGACGTCTCGGTCCACTAGTCGGGCGCCTACACCGGTGAGGTGTCGGCCCCGATGCTCGCCAAGCTCAACTGCGCGTACGTCGTGGTCGGGCATTCCGAGCGCCGGGAGTTCCACGGCGAGACCGACGAGCTCATCAACGCCAAGGCCAAGCAGGTCATCACCCACGGCATGACCCCCATCATCTGCGTGGGGGAGAAGCTGGACATCCGCCAGGCCGGGACGCACGTCCCCTTCGTCCTGGCGCAGACCGACGGCGTGCTGGCCGGCCTCACGCCAGAGCAGGTCGGTGCGCTTGTCATCGCGTACGAGCCCGTGTGGGCCATCGGGACGGGTGAGGTCGCGACCCCGGCGGACGCCCAGGAGGTCTGTGGCGCCATCCGGACCCGCGTCGGGGAACTGTGCGGGCCGACAGCCGCGGCCAGCGTCCGGATCCAGTACGGCGGCTCGGTCAAGTCGTCGAACGTCGTTGATATCATGGCGGAGCCCGATGTCGACGGCGCGCTCGTGGGCGGGGCCTCGCTCGATCCGCAGGAGTTCGCCCGGATTGTGACCTTCTACGCCAGGTGAGTCCTCGGGTGGAAGCCCCGGCCGCTGGTTGGCCGGGGCTTCCATCGTTTGGCGGGATGAGCTAAGATGTACGGGTGACTTTTTTGACGCCGCTCGCCACGATGACAGGCCCCATTATTGCTTTGTCAATCATCCTCATTATTACCAGTTTGCTGCTCACACTGGCGATCCTGGTACACAAGAGCCGGGGTGGCGGCATGTCGGACCTGTTCGGCGGCGGCATGTCCACGGCCTTCGGCGGCGCGTCGATTGCGGAACGCAACCTTGATCGCATCACCGTGATCGTCGGCTTGGTGTGGTTGGCGTGCATCATAGCTTTGCTCCTGCTCTGGAGGGTAACGCCGGTAGCTGCGTAAGAAAGGCAGGTACTCGATGGCTGTAGGAAGTGCAATTCGGGGTAGCCGAGTGGGCGCTGGCCCGATGGGCGAAGCCGAACGGGGCGATTCCGCCCCCCGCATCTACGTCTCGTATTTTTGTGCCAACGGGCACGAAACGCGTCAGGCATTCGCCGTCGGCGCGGACTATCCACGCGAGTGGGACTGCCCGCGTTGCGGCTTGCCCGCGAACACCGACTCCGAGAATCCACCGCCCCCGCCACACATCCTGCCGTACAAGACGCACCTCGCGTACGTCAAGGAACGCCGGACCGACGGCGAGGCGCAAGACATTCTCACCGAGGCGCTGGACGACTTGCGGGCGCGCCGGGCCGCCGGAGAAGCCATCTACTAGGCTTCGTGGGTGTGGGCGTTTACGCCCAGGTGAGTGACAGTTTGCGACCCGCGGTGGCGCAGTCGGCCAGGTACATGTTGATGAGTGGCTGATATGCGATGCCGGTCTCTTTCGCCAGGGCCTTGAAATAGGCGATGTTGTCGAGATCCAGGCGCAGTGTCACCTGTTTTTTTGGGCGTTGCGCGTAATGGTACAGGTGGGTCTCCTCACCCACAGCCTCGTTTTTCGGATCAGTTGCCACGTCAGGCGCCTCCTCTTTGCCAGTGATTATAGTGTGATATGCAAATGATATAACACGCCGGGCCAGAAAACACCAATTCCACGCCGTTTCCTCACGACCTCACAGGGTACAACGATGGAAGGGTACGGCGGCGAGCGCCGCGGTGTCCGCCAGCCACAGCAGGGTCTCCGCCCCTGTCAGGTGGCTCGCTGGCAGGGCGAGGTCGTGGTGGAGAACCGGGCCCAGAGCAGGGGCAATGGTCTCACCGGCGGCGAGGATCCAGATCTCGCGACACGCGTTGAGGCCGGCCCGGGTCAGGGTCACCAGTTCGGGGTAGGGGAGGGGAGCGTCGGTGATGCCGGCGGCGACGGCGGCGGTGGGCGGGTCGAGGTGGCTGGGGAAGATCCCGGCGACACCGCCCAACGGGCTCAGCTCCAGCAGGCACAGATCGATGGGGGCATTCTCGGCCAGGTCCTGGGCGTACTGGGCGGCGGCGGCCTCGGGGTCCGATGACACCGACGACGAGGGGATGGGGTGGATCTTCGCCGGGTCAAGCGTGAGCGCACCCCCGAGCCGGCTGAGTGCCTGGAGCGAGTTGCGGTCGGGGTTGTCAGTCGCGATGAAGTAGTCCCAGTTCCACCACAGGTGGAGATCGCCCGCGCGCAGAGGCGAATTGCTGAGGCGGACCGCGACCTCGTCGTACACCTCGTTGGCCAGCGTACCGCCCGTCAGGCACAGGCTGACGGAGCCGTTCCGCGCCTGCCGGACACACAGATCGTCAAGCAGGAGCGCGGCGGTCCGAGCCACGAGGCTCGGACGGTCCTCGAACCTGAGCAGACGTTGCGGCGTCATCTTGCTTCCTTTGTCATACCCCGCCCCAAATCGACACAACGCTGACATCATACGCTGTTCGACGGGGATAGCGCGAGGGGCCCGGGAAACCCGGACCCCTCGGTGTGCTAACGGCGACGTGGCCTAATGGGCCTTGACGCCCGCCTTGGGCGCGGTCGTGGTCGCGGCGGCCGGGGTGGCCTCGGGCGCCGACGGAGAGATCCG
>JAIRVA010000161.1 GCA_031254155.1 Propionibacteriaceae bacterium | reverse complement strand
CGCCACCGCCATTGCGTGTTACACCCTGCGGTGAGCCAACGGACTAGTGGTGAGGTCAAGCTCGCCCTCGGTCAGGGGGTGTCGGCGGGGATGCCGGGCCAGGCGGAGGACGGAGGCGGGCTGGTGGCCAGCCGATCTGCACGACAACGCCGCCCGGCGCGGCGCTGGCCCCCATCACCGCCAACGAATCAGTGCTCATGACCGTTCGTGAACGAACGTGTCCTAACTCACGGTCCCCGTCATGGCACAGGTGACCGGGGTGTTGATGTCCAGCTCGGCAATCGCACAAACGGGGGTGGACTGGCCACCGACCGTGTCCCACACCGTGACATTCTTCGCCCCCAGCTGCCCGGTCCCCCACGGCTCAGAGGTCACGTCAACGTACGTGTAGGTGGCCTCAAACGTCCACGTCACGCGCGTCCCGGGTGCCAGAATGCTCCCCGTCCCCACGGGCGTACAGCCCGGAGACAGGGCGGCGAACGGGTCGGTGACCTCGGTCGGGCAGAGCCAACCCCGCTTCTTGACGACCAGGTCACCGTCCGCCCAGTAGCGGTACGCGTCCGTCAACTTGGCTGGGGTCCCGTCCACCGTCACCGCCACATCCACCAGTCCCACATCGTGAGCGGGCAACGCCTCGCAGGTGAGGGTGGTCGGCGAGGTCACCGTCGCGGTCACCCCCGTACCGCCGACAAGCAGCGTGGTGGGCGCCACGACGGACGGCGCGCCGGCCATCACCCCGGTGAGCGTACCGCCGCTCGCTGTCAGCAACGTACGGCTCACGGCGTCATAAAAACCGTAGACGGTCGCCCCGTTCAGGGTCCAGGCCGCCGGACGCAGGTCGAGGACGAGCGTGTCGCCGGAGTGGACGGTCATCCCACTCACGATCCCGGCAAAGCCCGGATCGGTGCCACCCAGAATGAGGTGTTCCCCATCCGAAGCGTACGCGGACTGGCCCGCCGGCTGAGAGTTGATGACCACGTCAAGCCCCGTCGCGGCGACGATCCCGGTGTCGACCACCTCGCTCCCGTCGAACTGAATCCCGTCCAGGAAGGTGACGAACCCGCTCCCGGTGGCCGTGCAGGTGTCACCGCCCCACAGCGGCCCGTCACCGGGCGTGAAGCCGGTGAGGCTAAGGCCGGAGTACACCAGCTCGACGATGACATCCTGACCGACAGCAAGGGACCAGGTGATGGTGGCGGCACCGTTGGCCTCGGACACTGTGGCCTCAGTCACCGCCTCGCCGGTGGCTTGGTCCTTGACGAGCGCCGAGACCACGTGCCACGTCGCGTCCGGCGCCTGGACGGTGATCGATTGCGGGCCCGCCGAAGTACCGGTGGACTGGCCGATCACGTAGTCGCCACTGTTCGCCCACAGGGTCTGGCTAGGGGAGCTGGGCTGGCCAGGTGAACTGACGGCAAAGTTACCCGCCCCGGAGAGCGTTGTGATGGCGGTACGGTACGCGGCGTCGGCCACCTTGAGGCTGTAGTCCTCAATCTCACCAGGTGTCGTCCAGCTGCTCGTACCGCTGCCCGTACCGTCGTAATACTCGTTCGAGGTGTTCGTCGCCTGGGTGATCCCGTTCGCCAGTTGGGTGATCGAGGCATCCGCCCGCAGCCAGGTCGACGTCGTCTTGGGCGTGAACTGCACCGTCGCGTGGCCCGAAGTGTCGACGCCACCCCATGCCATGCTCGAGGTCTGCCACCCGCCGGCAGCCGCACTGTCGTAAACCCAGCTGGCGACCTTGGCGCGGTCGGCCCCCGCCCCGCCGACGGTCGCGGTCAGAGTGTACGGCCGCTCTGCAACTAGAGTTGCTCCAGCCAGGGACAGTTGCACCCCGTCGTACGACAGAACGGTGAGGCCGTCGTCGGTGGAGTGAGAGTCATTCGTGACCAGGGTGGCCGTACCAGGCTGGCTGCCCAGGTACACCTCCGGCGCGCCGACATTGTTGTGCATCGGTGCGGGCGGTTTGTCCGTCAGGCTCGCCGGACCGACCTTCGCGTCGCCGTACGATGCCCGTACCCCGACGCCGAAGTCCACCGTGGGGACCTCCTCGTCGGTACTGATCTTGATCGTGGAGTACATCGGCATGTCCGTCTCCAGGGTCGTCGCACTTCCGATCTTCGTGGCGTCCGGCGGCGCCGGATCGACCGCCGGCGCGGCGTGCGCCCCCGTGCAGGACCCCCCGCCGCTGGTGACATCACCCCCCGCGCAGTGGGCCGTGACCGGGTTCTTCCCCTCACTACCGGTCGCGTACGTCTGCCAGGCGTTGGCGCCGCCGATCTTCGGCTGGACGAGCCGGACGAGGTAGTCACCGTTGCCCCCGAGCATGAAGGAGTAGTGGCCGGAGCCGTTCGTCGTCCGGGTTCCCTCGTAAACCCAGTTCCCGTTCTGAGGATCCTTCATATACAACGCCAGCGTCTGGCCCGCGAGACCCTTGTCACCAACCGCGATCGAGCCGTCGGCGTTCACGTCGTTGTACACCGTTCCTTCCACCACACTCGCCGTCTGCGCCGAGGCCAGATCGTAGACGGCCCCGACCGTGATTCCGGTCGTCGTCGTACCCGCCGCCGCGGACACTTGACCAGACATGGGGTTGACGCGCCATAAGTTCAATCCACCGTCCCCGGCGACGTAGAGCCAGCCCTGATAGAAGGCCAAGCCGTATACGAACGCAGCGGCGCCTGTGACAAACCCCGCCCCTGTTTGACCTGGGCCTGCCGTGAGCGGGGCGACCAACTCGTATGTCCAGGACACATTCTTGCCACCCGGCGTAACCCGGACCAGCCACCAACGATCAGCCTTCGTCGTCAAGCCGAACACCGGAGCAGGCAGGTTCGACCACACCAAGATGTATGCGTTACCGTTGCCGTCCAGCGCCATATCCGACGCGACGTACCCTGGCGTGTTGATGTCGCCGGGGCAGGGGTTGAGGGCATTCCCGAAAATCGCGTCGTTCGGAGTGGCAGGCTGGATCGCGCCAGAGTAGTTGTAGTCTCCCCTCGCCGTATCATACGTCATCATCTCGAAGGTCTTGGCAAGAGATGTGCACTCTGCGCCAGTGAAGTAGATCGCCCCTGTCTCCTGGAAAACCTCGCCACCAGACCAGTAATGGTATATCCCATTATTGTCGCTCGGGTCGGAAAAAAAGTAACTCGGTTGGGGAATCGCGGTGAACTCGGCGTTCAGGCCACCGTCGGCGATCCGAAACAATGGGATCGTGTTCGCATCCGTGACCCCCGATGGTACCTTCACATTCAGTTGTGCTCCCGTGAGAGCAGTCACGGCACTAGCTGAGTTGTTATTGTAGTCCCATGAGTAGCCGTACTTCGCGCCGCGCACTCCATCGGGGTCCGCATCGACGGCGATGGTATCGGTCCATTCGTCGACGGGTCCGCCAACGGCGGGTCCCCCGCCGCCCGTTGTCAACTCGGAACCGAAGTACGTCACCGTGCCGGTTGGCACCGAATGATTACTAGCGAGAGTGCCCCACCCACTGGTAAACCGCCCGGCGTACAGTGAGTTACTGTCCACTCTCAACGGCTGAGTGATACGGTTCGACGACTTGTACCACCCCGTGAACGGAAAAGTCCCCACCTGGTGGGTACCCACTGCGGTCGCCTCTGGTACCTCCTGCGAGACCACGGCAACACCAGACAACACCAAAGTTATCGCCACAAAACAGGCGACACGTTTCCCCCGCCCCACGAGATGTACCCCTTCCCGATCCGACCCCCCGGATCGAGTACAACTAACAATTGAGTCAAGCATAGCAGCGCTAGCCGGACCACGGTACCTCTCCGATAATGCTCAGGGGATGAGCGCGTACCACACCTGCAGCAGCAGCGGCAGGCCGGCGAACGCCATGATCACGATCACGAAGGTCCGGGACCGCTTGAGGATGGCCGCGTACTCCCGGATCGTGGCACTCGGCCAGTAATAGCCGGCGGTCGGCGCGCCGATCGTGTAGCCGCGGATCTTGGCGTCCCGCATCTCCAGCGCCGCCCGGAAGGCGTGGAAATTGTTCGTGACCACGGCGGCCCGGCCCGTCACCCCCGCCGTCGCCATCAGTTCGCGGCTCAAGGCGAGGTTCTGCTCGGTGTTCCGGGACTCCGTCTCCTGCCAGACCGCGGTCGGATCAAGGCCCTGGTCAGTGAGGTATTCCGCCATCGCGGCGGCCTCCGAACGGGGCTCGTCGCTCCCCTGGCCGCCGGAGACGATGATGACCGGCGACTGCCCCGCCACCAGCGCCCGCCGGAACTGCCGCGCCCCGGCGTCCAGCCGACTGGCGAGCAGGGGTGGTACCCGGCCGCGGACCAGCCCCGATCCGAGAACGATGACCACGTTGGCCGGACGGGCGAGGTGCCGGGTGAACCACTGGTACAGCCACGAGTAGAGCAGAAACGCGGAGAAACCGTACGCCAGG
>JAIRVA010000139.1 GCA_031254155.1 Propionibacteriaceae bacterium | reverse complement strand
CCACGCCCACCGAGCCCCGGCACCTGCTCGCCCAGCAGGTCAACCACCCCGTACTCTGGCAGACCACGATTGAACACATGATCGCGGATGGGTACGACCGGTTTGTGGAGGTCGGGCCCGGGAAGGCCCTCAGCGGTTTCATCCGCAAGATCAACCCCGACGTGGTCGTCACGAACGTGTCCGACCGGGCGTCGCTCGAACGTACTGTGGAGAAACTCAATGGATAAGCCAGAGGCGACCGTACCCAGACTGGAGAGTGAAACACTTGCCCTGTCCCCCTGTTTCACCCCCTCGCCCGCCCGGCAACTCGACGGTCGGTGTGCCGTGGTGACGGGCGGGTCGCGGGGCATCGGGCGGGCCATCGCCTTGGGCCTTGCCCAGGCGGGGGCGGATGTGGCGATCCTGTACGCGGGGAACACCGAGCGGGCCGAGTCGGCCTGTGCGGAGGCGGCCGCCTACGGGATCCGCGCCCAGGCGTACCAGTGTGACGTCGCGGACTTCACCGCCGTCCAGACCGTCGTCGCCCAGGTCGTCGCGGACTTCCCCCACGTCGACATCCTGGTCAACAACGCGGGCGTCATCCGCGACTCCCTGCTCCTGCGCCTGACGGAAGCGGATTTCGACGCGGTGGTGGACGTGAGCCTGAAAGGTACGTTCAACGTCACGCGGCACCTGCTGCGTACCCTGCTCCGCTCCCCCCACGGCCGCATCATCAACATCGCGTCCGTGAGCGGGCTGACGGGTACCGCCGGCCAGGCCAACTACGCGGCGGCGAAGGCCGGCGTCATCGGGCTGACCAAGTCCGTCGCGCGCGAGGTCGCCGGGCGCGGGGTGACCTGCAACGTGATCGCGCCGGGGTACATCGACACTGACATGACCCGCGGACTCAATCCTGCGGTGAAGGACAAGCTGGCGGCCGCAATCCCGCTGGGGTACGCCGGTACGGCGGACGACATCGCCCACGCCGTGGTGTTTCTGGCCTCTGACTTGGCCCGTTACATCACCGGTGAGGTTCTGCGCGTCGACGGCGGGATGGCAATGTGAAGGAGATAACAATGAAACGAGTAGTGGTGACGGGCCTCGGCTGCGTCTCGCCCGTCGGGAACGACGTACCCACCTTCTGGGATTCCCTCGTCGCCGGGCGGCACGGGTTCGCCCCGATCACCCGGTTCGACACGACCGGGATGAAGGTCACCATCGCCGCCGAGGTGAAAGGTTTCGAACCCGAACGCTACCTCGAACGCTCGGAGGTCCGGCGGACGGACCTGTTCGCACAGTACGGGATCGCGGCGGCGGCCCAGGCCGTCGCAGAGGCCGGGGTCGACCAGGCCGGCGCGGTCGATCCGGAACGCTTCGGGGTCTACATCGGTTCCGGGACCGGCGGCATCGGGACCTCCGTGGCTGAAACAACGGTCATGCTCCAACGTGGGCCCGGCCGCATTTCGCCGTTCTTCGTTCCCATGATGATCGCCAACATGGCGTCGGCGTTGGTCGCGATCCGCTACGGCGCGCGCGGGCCGAATCTGCCGGTGGTCACGGCGTGCAGCAGTGGTACGAACGCGATCGGCGAGGCGTACCGCGCCATCCGGGGCGGGTACGCCGATGTTATCGCGGCCGGGGGTGCCGAGGCGTCGCTCAACCCGCTCGCCGTCGGCGGTTTCACCAACTGTATGGCCTTGTCAACCCGGAATGATGTCGATGCGGCGTCGATACCGTTCGACGCGCGCCGCGACGGTTTCGTGATGGGCGAGGGTGCCGGGGTCGTCGTCCTCGAAGAATTCACCCACGCGCTCACGCGCGGGGCGCGGATCTACGGCGAGGTCGTGGGGTACGCCAACACCTGCGACGCGTTCCACATCACGGCCCCACATCCCGAGGCGGTCGGCAGTACGGCGATGATCCGGCAGGCGCTCGCGGAGGCAGACCTCGCGGGCGGACCGGGGCTGTACATCAACGCCCACGGGACGTCGACGCCGATGAACGACCGGCTCGAAACCCTGGCGATCAAGCAGGCGCTGGGCGAGGCGGCGTACGCGACGCCGATCTCGTCGACCAAGTCCATGACCGGGCACATGCTCGGCGCGGCCGGCGGGGTCGAGGCCATCGCGGCCCTCAAAACCCTGGAGACCGGGCTGATCCCCCCGACCATCGGGCTCGAGCAGCCCGACCCGGATTGCTACCTGGACTACGTTCCCGGGACGGCCCGGCCCGCCGAGGTGGACGCGGCGCTGTCCGTCTCCCTGGGCTTCGGCGGTCACAACGCCGGTGTCGTCTTCCGGCGGTACGCCGGGTAGCGAGTGGCTGAGACAGGGAGCCATAGATCCCCTGTCTCACCTTGTCAAGGGGGGAGCCATCTGGCCGGTGGTCCCCGCGCCCCGGTGGCGCAGATAGTCAGAAAGGAAAGTGATGGATAGGGAAGCGGTCAAGGCAATCTTGCCTCACCGGGAACCGATGTTGCTGGTGGACGAAGCGTGGTTGGAGGACGACTGCGCCGTTGGGCGGTACCACGTCCGGGGCGACGAGTTCTTTCTCCAGGGGCACTTCCCGGGCAACCCGGTCGTTCCGGGGGTGATCCTCTGCGAGATGCTGGGCCAGTCCTCCTGCGTCCTGATCGAGGGTACGACCGGCACCCCGTACTTCACCGGCCTGGACAAGGTCCGCTTCAAGCGCGTCGTCCACCCCGGCGACACGATTGAGTTCCGGGCCCGGCTGACCGCCCACAAGGGGCCGTACTTCTTCATCCAGGGTACGGGTACCGTTGACGATGAGACCTGCCTGACCGCCGAACTCTCCTTCGCGGTGTTGACACCCCGCTGAACGCGGGCAGCTTTTACGGCAGCCGGAAGAGCTTGTCCTCCTGTGACAGGCGCAATACGACAGTGCCCGCGGCAAGCATTTCTTCGGGCACCTTGTCGCGCAACATAGTGACGATGTACTGGCAGTTGCTCGTCTTGATGATGTTGCTCAACGTGCGGAGTTGATTACCGTGCACCTGCTCCATGCGATCCTGCATAACAAAGTGAAGCGCAGGGATGCCCAACTCGTCGGAGAAACGAATATACGACAAGTCAAACAAGGCGATCTGCCCCAGTTTCTTTCCGGTTCCGGGACCGTCTCCGACGCTGCTGATGACCAGGTTGAGCTTGTCCTTGCTCCAGTCTGAACTGAGGATGAACTGCTCGCTGTACATATCGTGCGACAGCCTCGAAAAGATCTCGTTAAACGAGGCAATCCGCTGCTCCACAATTCCTCTGTTCGCACCAATCCCCTCATTGATGATGCTCAACTCAGCCACGAGACTTTCTAGTGTCGCCTGAGTCTGGGTCCTGACTCGCTGACTCTCCTCGTACTGCCCCCTTTGGCGGTACGCCTCCCGCAAGTCGGCGTTGACGAGCTCGATCGCCTCGAAGGAGTCAGATGTGGACACCCTGTCGACGAGGCGCGCTTCCTCCTGTTTGGCCGCTTCCGCCTCATGTTGCACGTGTCGCAGGTCGGCCTCGAGTCCAGGCAACTCTCTGGTTAGGTACGCTTCTCTTTCGACAACCATCCGGTTGTGGAATGCCAGAGTCTCGGCGAACGTTCGCTGCAAGCCAGGGATGAGTGCGTGGGCTTCCCGATAAAGTTGTCCGACCAACTCTGCATCAACCGTGCTTCGCTCCTGTCTGAACTCAGCGATACTATCTGCCAACAGTTGCTGGCGTAACTCGAGCGCTCCCAGCCGAGCCGAAAGTTGCATAACCTTTTGCCGGACAGCATTAAGAGCTTCGAGATCCTGTTGGTAGTCGGGGTTGACGTTTACGGCGTCTCGTCTCTTCTCCAACTCCCGGATTGTCCGGTCCAAGACTCTAAGGGCTTGGCTAATCTGTGACTCACTGGCGTCTCTTCGCAGCTTCACCAACAGCGCACGTTCGGTCTTCGCTTGTTGCTCCAGCCTCTGCTTGTCTGACATGGTTTCAGTAGGAATGCCGAGCCAGAACAGGAAAAGCGCCTCGTACTCAACTGCCTGCGCGAACGGGTCAAGCACGTGGATGGCGTTCTCTGTCCGCAGGTTGCCCTCACGAATGCTCTTGGCCACGATCTGCTTCACTGTCGGTTTGTCAATCGCCGAGTCAAAAAGTCTCACCTTCAACTCCCGGGCAAAATCGTCGTCGCTGAAGCTCTGGCCGTTGATACGTTGGATCTTGTCGCGTCGTTTGAGGAAGTTACGCTCAATGACGATGTCAGACTCCTCACCAAAGGCAAGATTTCTCGTCAAGTTAATCTCAATAATAACATTGTTATTTTCCAAGTACGGCTTCACGGCCGGGTCTTGCTTGGCTTCGAACTCCGGATCCTGATAGATCTTCTTCGCATCCGCCCCGAAGCAGTAGCTCACCAGCCGCAGCACTGTCGTTTTCCCGACGTTGTTACCAGACTCCCTCGACACACTCAACAGATCAATCGGCGTCTCATCGACGATGAGGTTCAAACCGCGAGAGAAACAGACCTCCCTCACGAGTTCATCATTACTCGTGATCCGGAGTTTCCGCAGAAACATTGGATACCACCTCTCCTTCCGAGTTCACTATCCCGAGGAGAAAGAGCCAGTCTAGCGCGAGGAAGAAAAGTTCCGACTGCGCTCCCGTTCTTTCGCGGAACTCCCGGTACAAGCTCTGCGCCGAAATCCGGTTCCGTTCACGCTGCTCACGTTCCGTCCCGCGCTGGAAAAGAATCTCCAGAAGAACCGAACCTGCATAGTAGACCTGTCGCTCCGGTCGAAGGTCTCGAGAGATGAGCATCATACCGGCGACTCCAGCACTCGGCAGTCTATGAATGCATCGACCACAACGATGAGCGTCCCGAACTGGATCTCCTCATAGGACAGAGACGGGGCGCTTACCTCGACAACATCGACGAGAGCCGTGTGCACCGCCTCTAGTATCTCGTCGGAATGCTGCCTCACAATTTCGATCAAGCTTGTATCATTGCTTGAGGCGTACGCATTCTTAGCTTTTTGGTACTGCATCGCAATGAAACGCAGTAGGCTCGTCTTCAGGTGCGGAGACTGCTCCTCTAGCTGCGCGTAAAGCGCCCTCAACGCCCCGGCGTAGGCTGCGTATTCCCTAATCAGCCAAGCAGAGGCTGACAACTCATTGTACGCGATCTTGTCCACAACGGTATAGGGTAGAGGCGGCGCTTCGATGCCGACTGGCAGGTCAAACGCCCCTTCCCGCGCAATCGCAGAGACAACTTTAGCCAGAAGGGACGAGTTCCCGTGAAATGATCGTAACGCCTCGGCCTCCCGCATTTCCCGCCAGCGTTCCACGACACTTGCTGGGAAGTCGTCTGGGAACTCGTCGATCCGCTTGTGGCAGGCTGGGCACAGCAGTACGAGATTCGTGTATGCGCGCAGATCGTCGATCGACAGCGACGGGTCATACCGGGGCCCCTTCGGCTGCTCCGAATGGACATGGGCGATGTTTTTCGTGAGAAGTGAGTTGGGCCCGGTGAGTGGCAAGCGTACGTCTCGCTGGACGACAAGCATCTGCTGACAATCCGGATTCATACAGCGGGCCAGCGACAGCATGAGCAGCTTGTTCACGGTTGTTGGCGCGTATGTGTGTGAGTCCACAACGACACCTCCATTCCTTGAAATCACTGGCGTGATCCAGTCTATTGACGCCATCGGACAATCTGTGGTCCTCTAGGGCGTGTCCTCCGCCTCTTTCGTCGATCGCTTGATCACGATTCGGTAACGGGCTAAACTGGGCATTGCCCATCGGGGCCTCAAAGGAGAGTGTGCACATGGAAAAGTTGACCCAAGCTCAAGCGGAAACCATTGTCATGACGATGACGGATGTCGCGTTGGCCAACGAAGCGTATTTCTCTGATCTTGACGCCGTCATGGGCGACGCCGACTTCGGCCGGTCACTGGCCGCTGGATTCCGGGTTGTCAAGGAGAGATGGGAGACGTACGACCACTCGTCCATTGGTACCCTGCTGCTCAACGTCTCCTCCGCCCTGACCTCCAACACCGGTGGCTGCTCGGGACCGGTCTGGGGGACGCTGTTCATGCGGACGGGCATGGCCTTCCGCGGCAAGACCGAGCTGACCCTCCCCGAGATCACCGCCGGCCTGCGCTCCGCCATTGAGGGCATCATGAAGCGCGGCGGCGCCGTACTCGGCGACAAGACCCTGCTCGACGCCCTTGACGCGCTGACGAGCACGCTTGAGACCGCCGCCGCCCAGGGTGATCCGCTGCTCGACGCGTTCGACAAGGCCGCCGACGCGGCGTACGCGATGCGCGACACCAGCAAGAGTTGGGTCGCCAAGCGCGGGCGGCAGTCGTTCACGGGCGACCGGAGTGCGGGGACGTACGATCCGGGCATCGTCGCCATCGGCGACATGGCAAAAGCGGTTGCAGCCGCTCTGCGGGGCGAGTAGGCAGCACGGGTACGGGGGGTACGGTGACGAACACCCGCGTACAAAATCAACCATCAAACCTGTCAAAAAGGAGACAGCATGAAGAAATTCGTCAATGACCCCAACCAGTTCGTGCGTGACATGGAAGAGGGCATCTACCTGGCCAACCAGGATGTGCTCGGGTGGGTCCCGGAGTACAACATCCTCTACCGTAACCCCTTGCCAACCGACAAAGTCCTCATCATGCAGGGTTCTGGCTCGGGCCACGAACCGGCGCACACGATGGCGGTCGGGCCGGGCATGCTCGACGCGGCCTGCCCGGGCGCGGTCTTCGCCGCCCCGCCGATGGACTACGTCTACGAGTGCACCAAGCTGCTCGCGAATCCTCACGGCGTCCTGCACCTGATCAACAACTACCAGGGCGACCGCATGGCGTGGGACATGGCCAAAGAGATGGCGGAAGCCGAGGACCCGGATCTCAAGATCGGCGTCATCATCATCAACGACGACGTGGCGGTGCAGGACTCGCTGTACACGACCGGTCGCCGCGGCGTGGCCGGCAACTTCTTCGTCATGAAGGCCGTCGGGGCGGCGTCCGAGCAGGGCAAGTCCCTGGAGGAACTCGTCGCGATCGGTGAGAAGGTCAACGGCTGGACCCGATCGATGGGTATCGCGCTCACGAGCTGCACGCCGCCGGCGAAGGGTACCCCGATCTTCGAGATCGGCGACGACGAGATCGAGGTCGGCGTGGGCATCCACGGCGAACCGGGCCGCCGCCGCGACAAGATCCGCCCCGCCTCCGACATCATGGACGAGGTCTTCGAGGCCGTCTGCGGCGACCTGCCGTTCGTGGCCGGCGACCGCGTGGCGGTCATGATCAACGGGCTGGGCGGGACGCCGATCTCCGAGCTGTACCTGCTCTACGGCCTCGCCGCCAAGAAGTGCGAGGAACACGGCCTCGTCATCGCCAAGAACTACGTCGGTGAGTACTGCACGTCGCTCGAGATGGCCGGCTTCTCCCTCACCCTGTCAAAGTTGGACGCTGAGATCGAGGGGTACCTCGACGCCCCCGCGTCCATCCCCATCCGCGTCTTTTAGCCAACCCGCGCCCACGTACCAGTGACGGTACGCGGGCGGGCAGCAACCACCAGCGGGGGCGCGGCGTCTACGGGCGCCGCGCCCCCGTACTTTCTGTGTACTGCCCCCGGCCCCCGTCTCCCTCCGCGTTAGTATGAAAACGGTAACTTTTTGGCCGGTCTTTGGCGCGTTTTCATGCTTTCGCGGAGGATCGTGGGGAAAGTGGGGGGTCGCCGCTTAGGCTAGGCCGAGGGCGGCGAGGGCGGAGTCGGGCGTCTGGTGGCGGAACTCGTACCCGGCCGCCAGCAGCTTGCCCGACCGGACCCGCTGGGAGTCGAGCAGCAGCTCGCTGGCCGCACCCATCGCCAGGCGGATGGCCCACGCCGGTATCACCAGTCGGTGCGGGCGCCGCAGGGCCGCCGCGACGGCCCGGGTGATGGTGGACGCGGTGGCGGGTACGGGGCCGACGAGGTTGACCGGACCCGCCAATTCCTCGTGATCAAGGGCAAACGTGATCGCTCGTACCTCGTCCTCCAGCGACACCCAGCCCCACCACTGCGTCCCCGGACCGATCCGCGCACCGAGGCCCAGCCGCGTCGTCCGGACGAGCGGCGCCAACGCGCCGGCCGCGCCGAGCACGATGCCCGTCCGCGCGTTCACCACTCGTGTTGTTCCCTGGGCTGCCGCCGTCGCGCCTTCCCAGGCGCGTACGACGTCCGCCAGAAAGCCCGTACCGCCCGTCGCCGACTCGTCCAACTCCGCGTCCCCGCGATCACCGTAGATCCCGACCGCGGATCCAGACACCCAGACGCGCGGGGGTGACGGGGCACCCGTGATCGCGCGGGCCAGCGCCGCCGTCGCGTCGACGCGGGAGGTGAGGATGAGGCGGCGGTACGCGGAGGTCCACGGCAGCTTGGTCAGGCTCGCCCCGCTGAGCGACACCACCGCGTCGGCCCACTCGACGGGCGCCGGCTCCACCGCCCGGCCGTCCCAGCGGTAGTCGCCCGAGTCATCCCGCGCGAGGACCCGGACCGCATCGCCGCGCCGGGAGAGTTCGCCCTTGAGTGCCGTACCGATCATGCCCGACGCCCCGGCCAATAAAATCTTCATAGCACGCAATATAGCCGAGTCACGAGGGGTTGGCGCACGGCACCCCGGCCTACTGTTTGCCGGGCAGCGAGGTCATCAGGCCGGTCTGGCCGCGCTTCGGGCACTGCCAGGTCGCCAGTGACTTCCTCGCCAACCGTGAGCGGATGCTGTTTCACCTACTCAACGAGCCGCCGTAGACCGGAGACGAACGCCTGGGAGCTGGCGGACCGGTTGTTCGTCACGTCCATGTGTGGAGCGACCGCTGTCGCCACATCCAGTTTCGACACACCAACCCGGAAGCACCCCGCCCGCTGTAACAGTCGCTCAAGCTGTTCCGCCGCCCCTCGGATCGCATCGGGATCGCGATATTTTGACTTGCCAGTCAGCGTTTCCGGCAACCGGGGGTACGCCTGGTGCAGGGCTGGAAAATCACCGAAGAACCACGCCTCCAACTCCTCGCACACAATTCGACTGGCCACAATGGGCGCGCGGTCGGCGTGGCGAGTCAACGTGGGTAGACCGCTGCGCACGGCAGCCAGCTCAAGTTGCTTCTTCAGTTCAATACAGTCGTCATCGTCCCGGTCGACGAGCACCAACACGCGTACCTCCGTGCTATTGGCCCATGTGCGATAACCCGAAAGCGGGCCTCGACTTTCTTCAACAAATCATGTTTTCCACGGAACTCGACCGAGGTCCACTCGACGTCGGGACAGACGGTCTTCACGACCCGCTCGACGACGGGTCGCATCGAGGGTTCCTCCATCAGCACATGCAGCAACATGGCGGTCCTATCGCGTGGCCGGACTGGCGAAAGGGCTGGCCCCAGGAAAGTAGCCCTCCATCCACAGATCACCGAGCTTGGCCCCCGCGTTCAGCATGTGGAGGATCTGCTCGACCGAACTCGCCCGGGTCGTCCGGGTGAAGCCATCGTTACCACGGTTCAGCAACCACACTTCATCCGGCTGCATCTCATCGAGCAGGTACGGCGAGTGAGTCGTCACAAACACCTGCGAGTCGGCCGCCGCTCTGCGCAACTCCGAGGCCAGGGGCGCGAGCAGCTTGGGGTGAAGCTGATTCTCCGGTTCCTCAATGCCGATGATGGCGGGGAGGTCAGCGCCGTACAGCACCGCCAAGTAGGCCAGCAGCTTGAGGGTGCCATCCGATGCGAACCGCGACAGCACGGGCTCGGCGAACGGCCGGTCCTTAAGTTGCAGCATCAACCGGCCATCGGGCAACGGTGAAGCACTTAGGCTTTCCAGTTGCGGTACCCGGTCTCGGAGCGCGGCGAACACCCGCTCCAACCGATCCGGGTCGTTCTCCTGCAGGTACTGCAACACGTTAGGGAGGTTGTCGCCACTCCGCGACAGTTGCTCGGCTGGACCAACCGCCGGTGTCGTCCGCGTCTGCTCGGCGGAGACGTACGACAAGTACCACCCCGTAATGAAACGTCGCAGTTCGACCACGTTTGGATGTCGGCGCAACTGACCCAAGGCTGACACGGCGAGCCAGTCCGGCGCTTCAAGCTTCTCCGGACGGGAGGTACCATCCGTATCGTCGTAGACCGTACCCTCGCCATTCTTGAAGCGGACAATGTCTTTCGGCCGTCCAGACCCGGGTGCCGTCGACCAGGCGAGCCGTTCCATCTCCACGACCGGTCGGCCAGCCCGGTCGCCAATCTCCACATGATATGTAATGAGACGTTCACCCTTGGCCTGCCGGTACTTGAGCTCAATGACCACCGGCCCGGCGCTGCCCTTGCTGCGGATTTGCCCGATCCCGTTCCGGTCGTCGCAGGCCTTCCGCAACCCCTGGGAAACGGCGCTGTTGAGGAAGGCGAAAACATCGAAAACTGTCGACTTCCCCGAGCCGTTCGGGCCGAAATAGACCGTCAGCGGGGTCAGTTGGTCGAAAGTAACATTGCGAAGCACTCGGTAGTTCTCGACGTGCAGTCTTTCGATTACCGGATGACCCTCCGACATCGAACACCTCCTTCGGCGTGGCGGACCTGTCGCGACGACTCCTATTCTGTCACCAAACCGGGATGCTCCCCCACTTGGGACCTGGCACCCCGGCCTACTGTTTGCCGGGTAGGGATGTCATCAGGCCGGTCTGGCCGCACTTCGGACACGTCAGGTGGTACTGTCCGCCGAGGCTGTGCGCGGTGAAGAAGCTCTGGGCGAAGCTCGCCTGGAAATGCTCACCGCAGGCCGGGCACTCAAAGTGCGACCGCGACGACTTCACCGCGATTCTCACCACGTTGACAACCAGAATCACGACCACAACGACAATAATGATGATAACCGGATGCATTGCCGGACTCCTTTTCTAGATTTCCTGGCGGGTGTAAATACCGTTCGCGATCAGCAGGGAAACTCCCAGCAAGACCAGCCCGCCCCCGAAGCCGAAGACCGGGGCCAGGTACACGTGGTCGGCGAAGAAGTGCACGAACTGGCTCACGTCGCTGATAAAGCTGGTGTACTTACGGGTGAGAACCATGACCAGTACCGCGAGGATGTACATGGGCAGCATCGTCACAATGTAGGCCTTGGAGAAGGAGAACTTGAAGTAAATCGGGTACGCCACCCCCATAGCGAAACCATAGTACGCGAACCCGATCCCGAGCGCACCCCAGTACGTGAGCGGGGTCATGGTGTCGGCTCCCATGACTTGCCACATCACAAAACCCAGGAGAGCGGCGAAAGCGATGTACACCACGCCGATAGCCAGACCGTACAGATAACGGCCCCTGATCATCTCGCTCTTCTTCAGCGGCAATATGCCGTAGAGCTTGTCGCTGTGGCTTTTCTCGTGCACGGAAAAGACCGACCCGCACGATGTCACGCCGAAGACCATGGTGAACAGCATCGCGTACTCCGGACCGTGGGCTACCAGGCCGATGATGATCGCGATGACCGCCAGGCCCGCGGTCATCCGCAACATCGACTTGCCGGCGTAATAGTCGAGTTTCACCGCGCACATCGTCCTACTCATGATGCGCCTCCCCCTTGCTGATGTGGACCAGGATCTCATCGATGGCCGGCGCCTCGGTCTCGATACCCGGGGGCAGCGCCGCCGAGTCACTGGCCCGGATCATGCCATTGAAGCCCGTGGCCGTCGTCGACACACCGATGACTTTCCGTTTCAGATCCTCGGTCAGATCCGACCGTCCGCCCTTGACGACCAGGAAATGCTCCAGTAACGCGTCCTTCGGGCCGGTGTGGAAAATCTGGCCGTGGTCGATCAGCGTGACAAGATCCGCGATCCGCTCCAAATCGGAGGTGATGTGCGTGGAGAAGAACACGCTCTTGTCCCCGCCGGCGACGTAGTCCCGCAGAATCTCCAGCAACTCCTCACGGGCCACCGGGTCAAGACCACTGGTCGGCTCGTCGAGGATCAGGAGTTTCGCACCGTGAGACATCGCCACGGCCAACATCAGCTTCATCTTCATACCGCGGGACAGCGCCTTGACCTGCCGGTCGAGCGGGAGTTCGAACTCCCTGATAAACATGTCATAGAGCGAGGCATCCCACTGGCTGTAAAAGCCCTTGACTGCCTTCTCCACCTCGCGGACGCGCCACGTGTCCACGAAGAAGATCTCGTCGAACACCGCCGCCAACTCCTGCTTGACCGCCAGCTCGTCCTTGATGTTGTCGCGCCCGAAAATCGTGATAAGACCGCGCTCGCGCACCGCCATGTTGAGGATGCAACGAATTGTTGTCGTCTTGCCGGCGCCGTTCTGCCCGACGAACCCCATGATCTGTCCCACTGGCAATGAAAACGAGACGTTACTTAAAGCGAAGTTGTCGTAAGTCTTGCAGAGGCCCTGTACCTCCAGAGCGTTATCCACCGGTCAAACCCTTGCATATTCAGTAGTCATACTTCGACTATAGACCTCGCGCGCAGGGCTGGCGGGCGCGGGGGGTTTCCCCGTTCGACGAACCGGCCCGCGCTATAGTGACGGGTGTGATCGACCAAGTACCCCTGTTGACCGTCGTCTTGCTCTGTCTCGCCGCGCTGGTGGCGGGCTGGGTCGACTCGGTGGTCGGGGGCGGCGGGATCATCCAGTTGCCATCGCTGCTGATCGGGCTGCCGGCCACGACGCCGGTGGCGACGGTGTCGGGTACGAACAAGTTGTCGTCGGTGGCGGGTACGACGATGGCCGCCGGGACGTACCTCTCCAAGGTCAAGATCCACTGGCCGACGACGCTCGTCCTCATCGCGGCCGCGTACGGCGGCTCGACGGTCGGGGCGAACCTCGTCCAATACGTCTCGCGTACCCTCTTCCTGCCGGTCATGGCCGTGGTCGTCGCCGGCATCGGGCTCTACACCTGGCGGCGCCCACAACTCGGCCAACGGACCCGGCTCAAACACACCGGCGGCGCACACTGGGTGGTGACGGCCGCGCTCGGCCTCGTCGTCGGCCTGTGGGACGGCGTGATCGGCCCGGGTACGGGAGTGTTCTTCGTGATTGGCCTGGTCGCGGCTCTGGGGTACGGGTTCCTGGAGGCGACGACAATGACCAAACTTGCTAACCTGACGACCAACGTCGCGGCGCTAGTCGTCCTCGGGACGGCCGGTCACGTACTCTGGGCTCTCGGCGCCTGCATGGCGGTGTGCAACTGTACCGGCGCGGCGCTCGGTTCGCGCATGGCG
>JAIRVA010000128.1 GCA_031254155.1 Propionibacteriaceae bacterium | reverse complement strand
GATCCGGGTGGACATCGTCGCCCAGGACCCGGTGCTCGCGCTGCCGGACACCGCCGTGCTCCGGGGGACGGTCCCGGCGGTCGTGGACCTGCTCGCGAACGACCACGATCCGGCGGGCGGGGTGTTGACGGTGACCGCGGTCACGCCGCGGGAACCGGACCGCGTCCGGGCGACCGTGCTGCAGGGCCGGTGGCTGTGGGTGGCGGCGACGTCGGTGGTGACCGACTCGGTGGCCACGCTGGTCGACTACGTGGTGACGAGCGGGACGGGCGCCCAGGCGCGGGGCGTGGTGACGGTCACCCAGGTCCCACCGGTCGCGGTCGACCGCGTCAGCGTCGTGGACGACCAGGCGGTGGTGCGGGCGGGCGACGTGACGAGCATCGCCGTCCTTGCCAACGACGCCTCGGCGTCCGGGGCGGCCCTCGTGATCAACGACAATGTGCCGGGTCTTCGCCACGCGGGCGAGCTGCCGGTCGTCGATCTCGCGGCCACGGCGGGTACCACGGGTAGCACGGCCGACGTGGGCCGCGCCTATGTGGACGGCGACCTGGTCCGCTACGAGGCGCCCGCCGTGGTGGACGCGCCCCGGCGCCTGCGGATCGAGTACCAGGCGGGGGTACCGGCGGGCAGTCCCCTGACGGGGTACGTCTGGGTCGATGTCATCCCGGCCCCGGGTAAGTCCCAGCTCGACCGGGCGCCGACGCCGGGCGGGATCGAGGCGCGGGCACTGGTGGGCAGTACGGCCGTGATCACCGTACCGACGTACGGCGAGGATCCGGACGGCGACTCGGTGACGGTGAAAGGGCTTGTCACCCCGCCGCAGTACGGGCGGGTGACGGAGGTACGGGCCAACGCGTTCGTCTACGAGTCGTACCCCGGCGTCGCAAGCCCCGGCACGGACAGCTTCGAATTCGCGGTGACCGACCGGTACGGCGCGACGGGGACGGCGACGATCCGGATCGGGCTGGTCCCGCCGGGCGAGGTACCACTGCCGGTCGCGGTGAGCGATGTGATCACGGCCCAGCCGGGGGTACCCGTCACGATCCACCCGCTGACGAACGACATCGTCGCGGTCGGTGCGCCGGCCCCCGTGCTGGCCCTGGAGGGCGAGCCGACGGACGTGACGGCGACGGTGGACGCGGAGGGCCAGCCGACGAACCAGGTGGTGACTTCGACCCCCGCCGGTGACACGGGCCAGGCGCGCGTGTTCGGGTACCACCTGGTGGCCGGGGGCGAGCCGGGCCCGGCCGCGCAGGTGACGGTTCGCCAGCAGGCGGGGTACCTGAACCCGCCCAACGTGTTCGACCACGTCGCCGCGAGCGTGACCGACGGCGTCGCGACGGCCGCCGTACTCGCGGACGCGTGGGACGTCGACGGGGGGGCGGACGAACTGCGGGTGGTCGCGGCCGGCGCGGGCGCGGTGGTCGATTGCGCGCCCGGCGCGGACGGGACGTTTGACCCGGCGGCGTGTACGGTGAGCGTCCCGGTCCAGGATCTCGCCCAGGTCGTACCCTACGTGGCCGAGGATGCGGACGGGGCGCGGGCGCTCGCCGTGGTGTACGTGCCGGGCCGGGCGGACTCACGTCTAGCCTTGTCAGCGGCCGGTGTGATCGCTCTGGACGCGGGGGCGACCCTCACGGTCGACCTCAACGACTACATCACCTCGCCGCGGGCCGGCGCGGTGTATCTGCGGCTGGCCGACGAGGTGTGGACCACCCCCGCGGCGAGCCTCACCGCGACCCCCCAGTCCGACCGGGCGATCCAGCTGACCGCGGCGGCGGGCTACGCCGGGCCGGCCGCGCTGACGGTCGGCGTCCGGGACTCGCGGGACGGGACCGATCCGGCCGGGTTGGAGGGTGTGCTCACGATCCCGGTCGAGATCGGGCGCCCGGTCCCCGTCCTCTACTGTCCGGACGACGTACAGGAGGTGGTCCAGGGCGGCGCGGCGCGGACGCTCGATATCCTCGGCCTGTGCCACGTCTGGCGGCCGGCGGGGACGAGCGCGGACGACCTCGTTTTCACGGGTACGTGGGGGGCCGGGGGCGACAACTTCGCGGCCGTCACACCTGGTCAGACGCTTGATGTGCGGGCGGCGAGTACGGCCCGGGCCGGGGCGGAGTCGGTGTTGACGGTCAGTATCGAGGGGTCCGCCGCGGTGCCGGACACGCTCCGGGTCCGCGTGGTGGCGGCCCCGCCGCCGACCGTTTTCGCCGCCTCGGTGACCGATGTCCGGCAGGGTACGACCGTCGCCGTACCCCTCCAGGTGGCCTCGCCCCTGGCCGACCCCGTGTGGACCATCGTCGGCGTGACGCAGGTCGCGGGCCCCGCGGCGGCCGTGACGACGGACGGGTTGACAGTCCGCGTGACGCCGGGCGCCGACACCCACGGCGGGGCGACCTTCCAGGTGACGGTGGCCGACGTGGCCGGCCCGGCGCGGACGGATCGCCAGGTGACAACGGGTTTCTCCGTGACGGTGTACGGCCGCCCCGATACGCCGGGCGCGCCGGGGCCGGGGCAACAGCTGCGGAGCCGGTCGGCGGTGGTGACGTACCAGCCCGCCCAGGATAACGGCGCGCCGATCACGGGCTACACGCTCCGTTTCGACGGCGGTACGTTCGACTGCGGCCCCGCCACGACGTGCGAGGTGCCGGGGCTCGCCAACGGGGCCGCGTACCGCTTCCAGGTCCGGGCGACGAACAAGGCGGGCGACTCGGATTGGAGCGAACCCGGACCGGCGGTCGTCCCGGACGCGCTGCCCGGGAAGACCGCGGGACTGACGTGCGCCGGGGCCGGCGATCACCAGGTGGATCTCGCGTGGGGCGAGACGGCGGGAGAGGGGAGCGCGCCGACGGCCCTCCACCTCGCCTGGCCGGGCGCCCTGCCGGTCTCCCTGGCGGGCGACCAGCGGAGCTTCCACGCGACCGGGCTGGACAACGACGTGGCGACCGTGTTCACCCTAGTCGCGCAGAACGCCGCCGGGCTGGGCCAACAGCCGGTCACGGTGACGTGCCAGTCCGCGGGGGCCCCGGTCTGGACGGGCCAGCCGACGGTCGCGGCCCGCGACCTCGGCGACACGGCGGCGGTCACGCTGGCCTGGCCGGCGGTCGACGCCAACGGACCCGGCCCGGTGACGTATGTCGTCACCCGCACCGATGATGCCGGTGGTACGACGATCTTCCCGCCGACCGCGGCGACGACGCTGGGCGACGCGGGCGAGACCCTCGTGTACGACGGACGCGAGTTCACGTACTCCGTCGTCGCGACGAACGGGGCCGGGCTGAGTGCGACGCAGGCCGCGCCACCCTGGCGCGCGGTCGGCCCCCCGGCGCCGTGGTCGTCGGTCGGCGGGGCGGCGGCGGTCACGGTCGCGGCCACGGGCCTGAGCGGGCAGGTCGCGGTGACGGTGGGCCGCTTCCCGGATTTCCGTGACGTCTCCGGCGAAGTCGTGGTGACGATCGACGGCCAGGAACGCGCGCGGCTGACCCCCGGCGCGCCGAGCCAGGTGCTCGCGGGTTTCACCGATGGTACGAGCGTGACCGCGACGTTCACCGCCCGGAGCGCGTCGGGGCAGACGAACGCGCCCCAGGCCGCCGGGCTCGCCGGGGGGTCGTTCGGCCCGCTGGTGGCACCGGTGCTCGCCGCGGCGCCGGGGACGGCGGACCAGGTGTGCGCGACCGTGTCGGCGCAGGGGCAGGGCCGGGACGCGACGCTCGTCGTCACCGCCGGCGCCGTCGGCGAGGTGTTCCGGCAGGCGGGCGTCGGCGCGCTGGGGTCCACCGCTTGCGTGAACGCGGGCTGGGACACCCTGGTGACGTTCACGGCGACGCTGACGAGTGCGGCCACCACCCCGGCGCGGGCGGACCCCCCGGCCCAGACGGCAGCGGCCCGGTCGGCGGTCGGGACCCCGGAGCCCTGGGCGCCGGGCGAGGTCGCGGCCCGCGCGACGGGCGTCAACGGGCAAGTTGAGTTAACGGTACCGTTCCCGGCCGCGAACGGGGGTACGCTCGTCATCACGTACACCTGGTCCGACGTCGGCGGCCGCACGGGTGGCGGTACGGTCACCGGTCAGACCCAGCTGGTGGACGGGCTGACCAACGGCTCGCCGGTGACGTTCACGGTGGCCGCGGGCAACGGTACGAACCGGAACACCCCCGTGACAACGACCGCCACCCCGTACGGACCGCTCGGGGCGCCCGTCGTCACCGCGAGCCCGGACGGGAACACGTACGGCGGCCGCGGCGTCTGCGCCACGGCCACGACCCCGGCGACCGGGACGAACGGGGCGGCGGCAGCCCTCGCGATCACCGACGACGCGGGCGGGCCGGGGTACCAGTCGGCGTACCAGACGGGCGTGATCACGCCGCCGCCGTACTGCGTCGACGCGGGCGACTACAAGCGCAACGTGACGTTCACCGCCCGACTCGTGACCCAGACCGGGCTGGACCGGAGCGATTCGGCCACGGCGGCCGCGACGGCGATGTCGCTGTTCGGCCCGCCCGACCCGTTCGCGGCCGGCGACGTGACGGTCACGGCGACGGGCCGCGACGGCGAGGCCGCGCTGACGGTCAACCGGTGGGTGGCGCTCCACGGCGGGACGGCGTACCTGGAGATCACCGTGCCCGGCGCGGGCGCGCGGCAACTGGCCTATCCGGGGACCTCGGCGACGCTGACCGGGTTGACGAACGGTACCCCGACGACGGTCGCGGTCCGCGTCTGCACGACCGATCTGGGCGTGACAGCGTGCAACGCGACGTACGCCTGGACGCCCGACGTGACCGTCACCACGGCCGGCCCGCCCAGTGTGACGCTGGTCAGTGTGGGTCCGCGCTCCGGCAGCCCGCACACCGACACCGGCGTCTGCGCCACCTTCTCCGTCAACCCGGGCGGGGCCCCGGTGACGGTGGCCGTGTCGTGGGGGTTTGGTTCCCCGGGCGGCGCGGGTTCTGGCGCGGGAGTCGACAGATCCTCGTGTGCGGGGACCTGCAGGACAACGCAGACGGTGACGGTGGCGACGGAGTTGACCCCGGTGTGTGCTGACCCGGGGAGCCACCAGACGCGGACGTTTTTCACGGCGAACGTGACCGATGCCAGCGATCTGGGGCGGGCGCCGACGAGCGCCAGTGGTTCGGCGGGGTCGGCGGCCAAGCCGGTGGACCCGACGGTGTCGTTCGCGGCCACGAGTGCGGAGGCCACCGTCACGCCCAACACGAACAAGCGGGTCTGTACGGGCGTGACGGCGAACGGCGGCGGGGCGGCGGCCCGGTTGACGGTGACGGCGTCGGTGAACGGGGGCGCCGCCACCCAGCTCGCCACCGTCGACGGTACGAACGTCATCGATCCGGGGCGGCTGTGCATCGACGCGGGCGGTCCGGGCCGTCCGGTCGTCTTCCAGGCCACGGTGACCGACCAGGCGGGCCAGGGCCGGGCGGACCAGACCGCGACGTCGCCGGCCGTCGTCTCACCCCCGGACCCGACGGCGGTCATGGAGCTGGTCCTCGACTCGCAGTCCCCGCTCGGCAACGACGCAGTCGGTCCGGACAAGCAGGTTTGCGTTACGTACACGGGCTATGGCAACGGCGTGGAAGCGACCCTGACGGTCACCGCCGACCATCGCGTGACCCTCACGGATACCAGTGCCAGCGGCGCGGGCCGTCTGCCGCCGATCACGGCCTGCGCCGATCCGGGGGCGGGCAACGTCCCGGTCACGTTCACCGCCACCATGACCGACGACTCCGGCCAGGGCCGGGCGGACGTGACCGCTACGATCACCCTCGAGTCGGCGGCGGACGCGCCACCGCTGACGGTGAGCTTCACGGGGACCAGCCCGCCGGCGGGGACCCAGAGCGCGGACAAGACCGTGTGCGTCACGGCCAGTGCCAACGGCCACGGCTACGACGGGGCCCTCACCGTCACCGCGGACCGGGGGACGGCCACGCCGCAAGCGGGTGCCACGACGAGCGGTGCGGGCGGGTTCGGCGGGACCTGGTGTGCCAACCCCGGTACGGCGAACACCACCGTGACGTTCACCGCCACCGTCACCGAGGGATCGCCACAGCGGCGGGCCGCCGTCTCGGACTCCCGCAGTGTCACAACCCCCGCCGACGTACCCCCGCCGCCAGACCCCACCGCTACCCCAAGCTGACAAGGAGAGATATGTCCATCACCGCACAACAGGCCCACTGGTTCGAGCAGAACTTCGCCCAGATGGCGGACAACGTGGCGGTCGCGATCCGGGGCAAGACCGAGGTGATCGAACTGGCCCTGACCGCGCTGCTCAGCCAGGGCCACCTGCTCTTGGAGGACAACCCGGGCACCGGCAAGACGGTCCTGGCGAAGGCGATCGCGAACACGGTCGCCGGGACCCACTCGCGGGTCCAGTTCACCCCGGACCTCCTGCCCTCGGATCTCACGGGCATCACCGTGTACGACCAGCGGACGGGGACCTTCGAGTTCCACGCCGGCCCGGTGTTCGCCACGGTCGTCCTGGCCGACGAGGTGAACCGGGCCTCGCCCAAGACCCAGGCCGCTCTGCTCGAGGTCATGGAGGAGAACA
>JAIRVA010000101.1 GCA_031254155.1 Propionibacteriaceae bacterium | reverse complement strand
CACGTATTCCCAATTATAGGGCATCATACATATCGCACCGCCGTCCCCCCGGCGGGCGCGGCCGATTCCGGGTGTGCCAGTCGGGTGTCGCGGTCGGGTGCGGCTTGTCTGGTCCCGGTCTTTTTGGGGCCTGGCGGGCGGGACTGTACATTGTCGGCCCGGTCCTCTGTGCGCGCCGCATCGGGGGGAAAGTGGCTGGTGTCCGTTGGGCCAGGGGTGGGCCAGACAAGGTGTAACAGGGGTGAAACAGGGGGACCACCGACCAAGTGTTTCATGATGTAACAAGGGAAGACAGTGGGCGGTCTGGGGCCAATTGCCCAAGTTGTGGCGCGACATTCGGGCATTTGGCTGACACAACTTAGGCAATTGACAGGGTCGGTGGTCGGTGGTCGGGGTCGGGGACCGGGGCCGCTGGGTACCATGTCTTCGCATTGGAACGTTTCAGTCCGCCGTACATTCCGCGAAAGCATGAAAACGCGGCGAAAACGCCCGCTAAAGTTGCCGTTTTCATACTTGCGCGGAAGATGGGGGGATACGCCATTCCGCGTTAGCATGAATACGGTCGCTTTTCCGCCGCTTTTCGCCGCGTTTTCACGCTTTCGCGGTGATGGCAGCGGAGATGGCAGCGGAGATGGCAGCGGGGCGTCAGCGGGGCGGGGTGGCAAGCGGGGAGTACGTCCGGTCGCTATGCTCGTACTGTGATCTTTAAGTACGTGGGCGACGACCGACCGTACCCGGCGCATGGCATGAGCCTCAAGGACTGGGCGCAGATCGAGCCACAGGAGGTCCGGTTCGACCAACTCATCACGACGCGGAGCACACTCGACCTGCGGACCCTGCTCGCCGAGGACTCGACGCTGTTCGGCGACCTGTTCCCGCACGTGGTGGCGTGGCGGGGAGAAATGTACCTAGAGGACGGGCTGCAGCGGACTCTCCGCGCCGCGTTACAGGGTCGGACAAGCATTCACGCCCGCGTCCTGGAACTGTCGGCGCTCGGAATCCAGTAGGCTGAGTCGGTGGCTCGTGAAGCGCTAGACGGCCGCACCTGGCCGGGATTAGTCGTTTATGAGGAGGTCAAGTGGTACGGAAAGTCCTGAGGATGGTGTCGACCCCGATCACGCTGCTCATCTTGCTCGGGGCGTTATGCTACGGCGTGTGGTGGGGGTACAAAGAGGTGACCGCGACGGTACCCGGACCGACGCCACAGGCCTGTGTTACCCAGCCCATGACCGAGCTGACAACGGCTGACGTGACCGTCAACGTGTACAACGGCGGCAGCCTGCGGGGGCTGGCCGGCCGGGTGGCCGACACGCTGCACTCGGGCGGGTTCGTCGTCGGCAAGGTCGGCAACAGCACCACTAAGGTCGGGTCGATCCTGATCATCGGGGCGGCGGCGGACAACCCGGAGGTACAGTTGGTGGCCGCCCGGTTCACGAACCCCGAGATCCAGGCCGATGCCCGCCCGGATCACACCGTCGACGTCGTCCTCGGCAACAGTTACGTCGAGGCCGGCGGCATGGTGGCCGAGCCCCCGGCGAGCATCCAGATCCCCTCCGGTACGGTGTGCCTGCCGGCCCCCACTCCCACGGCGACGCCGACCCCCGCCGTACCGCCCGAAGGTACCCAGCCCGCAGGCCAGCCGACGTAGGTACAGGTACCCGGCCTACCCGCGTACTTGCCCCCGCGGTTACCCCGCGAAGAACACCCCCAGCGCGCGGCCCAGGGCGTCAATGTCCTTGAGAGAACCCATTTCGCGGGCCGAGTGCATGGCGAGGATCGGCAGCCCGACATCGACGGTCGGAATGCCGAGGCGGGTCGCGGTGATCGGCCCGATGGTCGAGCCGCAGGTCACGGCGTTGTTGGACACGAAGGTCTGGCACGGTATGCCGGCCCGCTCGCACACGTCGCGCCACAGCGCCGTACCCGCCGCGTCGGTCGTGTACCGCTGGCTGGCGTTCACCTTCAACATCGGCCCGCCGCCGAGCCGGGGCTGCTCGTCGGGGTCGAACATGCCCGGGTAGTTGGGGTGGACCGATTGCCCGGCGTCGGCGGAGACGACCTGCGAGCGCGCCCGGACCTGGTGGGCGGCGTCCCCCGCGACCCCCAGCGCGCCGAGGGTCCGCGCGAGCGTTTCCTCCAGGAACGACCCGCCCGCCCCCGCGCGCGTCGCCGACCCGACCTCCTCGTGATCGAATGCGGCCAGGACGGGGATGACACCCCCGGCGGGCTCGGCGGCGAGCAGGCCCACCGTACCCGGATAGACGCTCGACAAGTTGTCGAGCCGGCCGGAGGCGAGAAAGTCCTGGTCAACCCCGAAAACCTCGGGCGGTTGGGTGAGGTACGCGAACAGGTCGTGGCCCTGAATGTCGTCCGGGGCGACACCCACCACGTCGGCGAGCGCCGCCCACAGATCCGTACCCTCCGCGAAACCGAACACGGGCATGAGGTGCTGTTGCTTGTCGAGGTGGAGCGATTCGTTGACGCTGCGGTCGAGGTGCGGGGCGAGCTGGGGGATGCGGAGCCACGCGGGGGTGGCGACCAGCCGGACCTCGCCCGACCGTAGCACGACCCGGCCCGCCAGCCCGAACTCGCGGTCGAGCCAGGAGTTCAGCAGCGGGCCGCCGTACACCTCCATCCCGGCCTGCGCCCAGGTGGCCGACGTGTGGCGCGGGTGGGGTTTGAGCTTGAAACCGGGCGAATCCGTGTGGGTACCGACGATCCGGAAGCGGTAGTTCGCGGCCGGGGCCGGGAGGCGGTACGCGATGATGGCACCGTCGCGCCGGACGTACTTCCCGCCCGGCGTGGCGTCCCACGGCGCCGACTCGCACTGTTCGGTGAACCCGCCGGCGTCGAGCAGGCGGGCCACCGCTTGGGCGGCGTGGAAGGACGAGGGCGACGACGAGACAAAATCCACAAACGACATACCCTTAAGTCTCCCACGACGACCCGGTCTACGCCCAGATCGTACTGATGGGGGCCGCGTACACCCGGTCGGACAGCGTGGTCGAACCCGGCCCGGTGTGCAAGACGACGCCGCCCAGGAAGTCATCCCCCAGCTTGTCGCGGAGCCAGAGGAGGTGCCGGGCGTCCGACTCGTCGACCGTACCCGCCGCCTTGACCTCGATGCCGGCCACCTGGCCGAGGGGATACTCCAACACCAGATCGACTTCGTGGCGTCCGGCCTGCTCCCGCAGGTGGTACAGCGTGGGCCGGGTCCGGCTGGCCGCCAGCTCGCTACGGATCTGGGCGGCCACGAAGGTCTCCAGTAACTGGCCGACCAGGCGCGCGTTGCGCAGAATCCCCGCGGAGTCGAGGCGCAGGACCGCCGGGACGAGGGCCGGATCGATCACGTGGCGTTTCGGGATTTGCGTGAGGCGGCTGAGGCGTGACGTCCACCAGGCCGGTACGAGATCAAGAACGTACAGTCGCTGCAGAATGTCGTCGTACGCCGCCGCTGTCTTGCGACTGATGCCAGCCGCCTGGAACAGGGTCTGGGCCTCGACCACGTTCGCCGTGTTGGTGGCCAGAGCGGTCAGGTACGCCCGCAGCCGACGGGTATCTGGCTGGATGTCAAGCAGAAACACGTCGCGCTGGAGCAGGTGCTCGACATAGTCGGCGAGCCAATGAAGGCGGGCGAGGTCGGAGCGGGCGAGTACGGAATCGGGAAAGCCGCCGGTGGTGGCCCACCGGATGTAGTCGACAATTGTCGGGGCGTCGGTCAGCCCGTGCGCCGGGCGGAGGGCGTCCAGGCTCGCAGCGGCCAGCCGGTCGCTGAACAACTCCCCCGGCCGGGACAGGATTTCCCGAACGGTCAGCCCAAACAAAGGTACATTGACGACGCGCCCGGTGGCGGGCCATTGCCGGGTCGTGAGGTCGATGCCGGCGCTACCGGTGAGGATGAACCGGCCGGGTCTGGGCTCCGCGTCCACGCTACGCTTGACCGCTCCGAGGACGCCGGGTTGGGCCTGCCACTCGTCGAGTAACGCGGGCTCACGGACCTGGCCGAGAGCGGCGTCCGGGTTGGCAGCGAACAGCCCGCCCACCAACTCATCGTCGAGATGGACGACGTCTTTCACGAGCCGGGCCGCCGTCGTGGTTTTGCCCGTCGCCCGGGGGCCCGTGATGCCCAGCGCCGGGAGGTCCTGAAACAGGGCGTCCAGGAGCGGATCAACGAGCCGTGGTACATAGTCTCCCATGATCACTATCATAGCTTGTCATGGGGATCGATTCCCACTTTTACGCAGAGATCATTCCCGCTCTCACGCACTGGTGACTCCCGTTGTCACGCAGGCGATCCGTCAGAGAACAGTCAAGTGCAGGCGGTCGACCGTAGGCTTGATGCGTTGGCTGGCGGCCACGTGGTCAGGCCGGAAGGAGGCTCGAAACCATGACGGATGTGCCCACCCCTGCTCGGCTCTCACGGGCGAGCCTCGACGGCGCCATGGACACGGACCTGAACCGGGGTGACGGAAAACTCGCACCAGTGGTGCGAGAAATCCCCTGATCGCGGGCGCTGCTCCACTGGGGTGTCGTGCAGTGTCGCCGTGTTGGCGGGGGTGGGGGGTACCGCCCCCTGGACGGGTGACACCGTCTCGCACCCGTACCCCTTTCCGGTGGAATCCGGCTACCAGTGTGAAACCGTGTCGGGGAAATCCGCAGTTCCGGCGACACGATTTCGCACGCGTGCCCGCCACTGGCCGGAACGGGCTACCGGTGCGAAGGTGTGTCGGGGCCAGACTCGGTGGGCGCCCGGGGACAGTGTCACTGTGGATCCGGGTCACTGTGGATCCGGGTCACTGTGGAAACAGGGGGCCGTGGTCAGCCGTGCTGCAGCCAGTCGACGAGGTTGTGGTGGGCGATGCCGTCGAAGTCGGGGGTCCGGATCTCGTCCAGGCTGAGAACGGTCTTCGGGTAGGCGTCGCGCAGGCTCCGGAGCGGCCGGAGTTCCCGCTCGCGGGTCGCGTCGTCGTTCATCGTCGCCGTGACTTGAAAGTACGCCAGTCCCTGGGGGGAGTACGCGACGAAGTCAACCGCCTCGGCGCCGTACTTCCCCACGCTCACCTTCTCGTACCGCCGACGCAACTCAAAATACACAATGTTCTCAAGCTGACTCCCCAGATCGGTGGTACCGAGCCCGTACGTCACCGCCCGGAAACCCAGATCGACAACGTAAAACTTGTCGTTGGTCTTCATGGTGGACCGCCCGCGGAGATCCTCGCGCTTGACGCGGTAGAAGAGGTACGCCTCTTCGAGGAGCGCCAGGTAGTTGTCGACCGTGTCGCTGGTGACCCGGCGTCCCGTACTCGCCAGATAGTCGGCGACGCGCTTCGCCGTCAGCAGGTTGCCCACGTTGGCGGCGAGGAAGCGGACGATTTTGAGGAGCGCGTCCACGTCGCGGACCTCCCGCTGGGCCACGATGTCCTTGGTGATGATGGTGTTGAGGACGGCGTCCACGTTTTGTGACCAGACCCGTTCGTTGCCGCGCAGGCCGCACTGTCCGGGGAGCCCGCCAAAACGGAGGTAGTCGTTGAACTGGGCCGCGTACGAGTCCGTACGGTCGTCAAACGCGACAAATTCGCGGAATGACAAGGGGAAAACCTCGATGGGTACGTACCGGCGCGACAGCAGCGACGCCAGTTCTGAGCTGAGCAGCCGGCTGTTCGAGCCGGTGAGGTAGAGATCGTAGCGGTCGTCCAGCCGCAGCGAGTTGACCGCCCGCTCCCACTGGGGCACGAGCTGGACCTCGTCCAGCAACACGTACCGTTTCCCAGCCGGGAAGTCGTGGGCCCGGACGCGGGCGTCCAGG
The DNA here is from genome assembly GCA_031254155.1 of Propionibacteriaceae bacterium. Taxonomy (GTDB): domain Bacteria; phylum Actinomycetota; class Actinomycetes; order Propionibacteriales; family Propionibacteriaceae; genus WQYJ01. The sequence goes on along the minus strand of JAIRVA010000101.1, from coordinate 539 downwards.
GCCTGGGCCGAGTCGACGTCCGCCAGCGCCAACGACTCGAAGTTGAGAGTCAGGACCGCCGCAGCCACCGGGTGGGCCCAGAGTCAACCGGTCGGTGTCACCGCGAGCCGTACTCCGTTTGCGCAACCTGCAAGTTGTCCCGGACAGTCCGTGTGAGTGGATGGTTCCTGCCGAGGACGCGTACGCAGTCGGTGAGGGCTCGTTCGTAGAGGGGGATGGCGCGGTCGAGGTCGCGTGTCGCCCAGTAGGCGTGGGCGAGGTTGTTGCGGGAGGTGAGGGTGTCGGGGTGGTCGGGGCCGAGGACCCGCTCCCGGTCGGCGAGGGTTTGCTCGAAGAGGGGGATGGCGCGGGTGAGGTCGCCCGCCGATTCGTAGGCGTAGGCGAGGTTGTTGCGGGAGGCGAGGGTGTCGGGGTGGTCGGGGCCGAGGACGCGTTCCCGGTCGGCGAGGGTTTGCTCGTAGAGGGGGATGGCGCGGGTGAGGTCGCCTGCCTCCCGGTAGGCGTGGGCGAGGTTGTTGCGGGAGGTGAGGGTGTCGGGG
>JAIRVA010000022.1 GCA_031254155.1 Propionibacteriaceae bacterium | reverse complement strand
GTCGCGGAAACCGTGACCTGACCTTCAGCCGTGCTGCCAACCTGCGCGGTCGCCTTGCCGTCCGCCCCCGTGGTTTGGGCGGTGGTCGGCGCGACCGACGAGGTTGACGGGCTGCTGGTGAAGGTCACCTGGGCACCCTCGATCGGGTTGCAGTTCTCGTCCGTCACGAGGGCCGTAGCCGTCGACGTGTTGCCAATTGCTAGCGTGGTCGGCGAGGCCGACAGGTTCGTCCCCGGACGCGCGATCGGCGTGGTGCAGTTGAACGGTCCGTCCTTCTCCGCGCCGGCCTTGAACGGGATCGCCTTCGGATCGCCCACCGTCGTCCCCTGGTACTTCACACTCGCCGTGTACGTGCCGTCAGCGACCTTCGTCGAGTACTGCACTGTGTACGTGCCCGGCGTCGCGCTCTCCACCACGCTCGTCATGTTAATCGTGGTCGGCGACGAGGACGAGAACACAATGTCGGTGAGTTTCAGGCCGGGCAGCGGGTTGTTCCCGCAGTCCTCGGCCACCAGCGTACCCGTGTAGGACTGCACCCCGTCGGCCACCTTCCACGTCGACTTGTCACTCAGGCTCGCCTGCGGGACGACCGAGAAGCTCGACGTGCCCGGGAGGTAGCAGAAGCCGCCCCTGGTGAACTCCACCGGCTTGGGATCATCCACCTTGCCCGCCGCAATCGTGGCGCTGACATCGACAATCTCTGCCGTCTGATCACTCACGTTGGCCTTGGCGTTGCCCGCCTGGTCCGTGTTCACCACCACGGCGGTGGTCGACCCGTTCACGGTGGCGCTCTTCGTCACGTCGAACGTCACCGGCTCGTTCGGAACCGGGTTGCAGTTCTCATCGGTGACCAACGCGGTCGCGACCGACGTACCGCCAGTCCCGACCGACGCCGGGGCCACCGAGAGGTTCGTCCCCGGCCGCGCGATCGGCGTGGTGCAGTTGAACGGTCCTTCCTTAGCCGCCCCGGCCTTGAACGGGATCGGCAGCGTCGTCGCACCAGCCGCGGTCTTGACCGCCGTGCCCTGGTAGGTCACGCTCGCCGTGTACGTCGGATCAGCCACGGTGGTCGTGTACTGCACCGTGTACGTGCCCGGCGTGGTCGTGCTCTCGGCCAGGCCGACCACGTTGACAATGCCCTGCGCGGCCGACGAGGAGAACACGATGTCGGTGAGCTTCAACCCGGTCAACGGCACGTTGTTGCCATCAACCGCCGTCAGGGTGCCGGTGTAAGACTGGACACCATCGGCCACCTTCCAGGTCGAGTTGTTGGCCGTCGTGACGGCCGGGGCGACCGTGAACGTCGACTTCTCGTAGCTGAAGCCGCCGGTCGTGAAGGTGACGCTCGCCGTACCGACGGGCTTGGTCACACCGTCGGCGGTCGCCGTGGCTGACACCGGGACAGTGCCCGGAGCGGTATCCGTCAGGCTGACGGTGGCGATGCCAGCCGCATTCGTCGTCTGCGGCGTCGTCGGGGTGAGGCTCGCCGTCGACACGGTCTGGCTGAAGTTCACCGTCGCACCCTCAATCGGGTTGCAGTTCACATCGGTGACGAGAGCCGTGATAGTGGAGTTGCCATTGACCGGTACCGAGGTCGGCGCGGCCGAGAGCTTCATACCCGGACGGGCAATCGGCGTCGTGCAGTCGGGCACCGGACCATCCGGCAGAGGACCGGCTTTGAACGGGATCGGCTTGGCCGTGCCCACCGGGCCACCCTGGTAGGCCACGCTCGCGGTGTAGGTCGCATCGGCGACCATCGTCTTGTACTGCACCGTGTAGGTACCCGGCGTCGTCGCGCTCTCCGCAAAACCAGTCACGGTCACGATGTTCGACGGCGCCGACGAGGCGAAGACGATGTCACTCGCCGTCAGGCCCGGCATCGGCTGGCCGCCATTCGGGCTGTCATCGCGGGCCTGCAGCGTACCGGTGTAGTACTGCACCCCGTCGGCGACCTTCCAGTTCGACCTGTCGGTCGTCGTGACGACCGGGTCAACCGTGAACAGGGAGTTCGCCGCGGAGAACGTCCCCTTGAGGAACGACACCGACGCCGAACCGGCGCTGGTCGAACCGCTAGTCGCGGAGACCGTCACGATCTCGACCTTGGTGTCATCCAGCGTCGTCGTGAAGGGGCTGCCGTCCGAGCCGGTCGCACCGGTGGTCGCACCGAGCAGGCCGCTCGTACCCGCGTTGAGCGCCAGGCTGACCGGCGCGTTCGGGATCGGGTTACAGAACTTGTCGGTGACAAGGACCGTGATCGCCGACTGCTCGTTGACCGGCAGGGACGCGGGGCTGGCCTTAGTGTTCGACAGCTCGCGACCATCCGCGCACTTCGGCCCCGGGCCCACCGGCGCACCGGGCTTGAACGGGATCGGCTTGGCGGTCTGCACCAGCTTGGTCTGGTACGTCACGCTGGCCACCGGTGTCCGGTCCGCCACCGTCGACGTGTAGGTCACGGTGTACGTACCACTGCCAGCCGGACCGGGCTGCATGGCCGACATCTGGACGTCGGCGCTCGACTTCGCGAACGCGATGTCGGCGGCGGGCACGCCGTCAATCGGGTTGTCGTACTTGTCGGTCACAGTCAACGTCCCGGTGTAGGCATCGGTACCGTTGGCTACCGGCCAGTTACTGTTGTCCGTGAGAGTCACCGTCGGCGAGACCGTGAAGGTCAACTTCGACGGATCAACCGGGCCGGGCGTGAACGTGACGTTCCGCGGCTGGTAGACCTCGGGAATGTTCGCCGTCGCGGCGTGGACGGTCACCGTCTCGGCCTTGGTGTCCGTGATGGTGGCCGTCGCGTTGCCGTTGGCATCGGTGGTGCCCTGGACCGTGGTGACCACGGCCGAGCCCGGCGGGTTCAGCGTGAAGGTCACGATGACACCGGGCTTCGGATTGCAATCCTTGTCCGTGATGTGGGCGGTCGCTGTCGACGTCGTGTCCACCGGCAGGGTCGCCTTGTCGACCGCGAGGTTCGTCCCGGTCAGCGTCGGATCCGTGCAAGTGATCGGACCATTGACCTCCGGGCCCGGCTGGAACGGAATCGGGAGGGCAGACGCACCGGTCGCGGTCTTGACCTCCGTGTTCTGGTACGTCACCGAAGCGACCGGCGTACCGTCGGCAACCGTCGTGGTGTACTTGACCGTGTAGGTGCCGTCGTGGTTGTTCGCCACGCTCGTGAAACTCACCTTGCTACTCGACGCCGCGAACGCGATGTCGCCCGGCGCGAGGTCGGTCAGCAGGTTTTCCAGGTCGTCCTTGGCGGTCAGGATGCCGGTGTAGTAATCCGTCCCGTCGGCGACCTTCCAGGTTGTCGAATCACTCATGTTCGCCGTCGGGGACACGCTCAGCGTGGACTTCTCGTAGCTGAACGTACCCACGGTGAAGGTGACATCCTTCGGCGAGCCCGAGATGGGCTTGGCCACGCCGTCGACCGGGATAGTGGCCGAGATTTCCCCGGCGTACGTCTTGGCGACGTTCGAGCTGACATCAACCGAGCAGGTACCGGTCGCGTCGGTCGTGCAGGTCATGTCACCGTTGCCGCCGGTCACCGTGATGTCGGCCGACTTCTTGGCGAAAGTGACCCGGACACCGCTCAGCAGGTTGTTATCGGAGTCCTTGACGGTCGCGACGGCCTTGATCGTCCCGCCGGCCTGGGCGGTCCCGGTCGTCGGGTCGAGCGTCAGGCTGGACTTGTCCGGATCGGGGTTCTTGGCGAAGGTGGCCTCGATGATCACATCGGAACCGAGGGCCGGGGTGTACGAGAACGACACCCCGCCCGCGACCGCGGTCGTCGCCGGGGTCGCGATCACATCACCGGTCTCGGTGTCCTTGATCGTCACGGAGGTGACGTTCCAACCCGTCGGGGCCGTCGCGGTCAGGGTGACCGGCGTCCCCGCCGCGGCGCCCTTCGCCGCAGACACCGTGAGGGCGGTGGTGGCGTTGATCGAGTTGCCGCCAACCATGACGGTGGCCGCGCCACCCGTCGTCTTGGCCGCCGGGCGGTAGACCGCGTCGGCGACGTTGAACGAGTAGTCCTCAATCTCACCGGCGGTCGTCCAGTTCGGCGTGCCCGCGGTGTCAAGCGCCTGATACTGGCCGGTCGTGTTCGTCGCCGACGTGATCGGCGGCTGCGCCGTCGACACGTTCGCCCGGAACTGGACCGCCGGCGTCCCCGCCACCGCGGCCGAGCCGAACTTGAACGCACCCGTGGCCTTGTTGCCAGTCAGGGTCGGGTTCCAGGTCGGGGTCGCCGACCACGTGTTGTTGCCAGCACCCGTCGTCCAGCCGTTGACGTAGGCAAGGTTCGCCTTGGACCCGTTGACGTCCGCGGCCAGGTTGTACGACTTGGTCGACGCCATCACCGTACCGGTCAACGACAGCTTGCCCGCGTAGGAGTCAACATAGACGCCGTCATCCGTGGTATCAGCGTTCGTCGTACTCGGCGCGGTGTTGTTGCCCCATGTCTGGCCGAAATACGCTACCGGGGTACCCGGGTTATTGTGGACGGGCGCACCCGCCGCGATGGTCGCCGGACCAGCCACCGAGTCACCCATGTCAGCGGTGAAGTTAACACCGAAGTCAGCGTTGACGACCTCCTTGTAGGAGGTGATCGTCACCGTGGTGTACATCGGCATCGCGCCCGGCTGCAGCGAGGTATCCGTACCCGCCGCGCTCGCCGCCGACGGCAGCAGCGGATCCGCCGTGGGCGCTGCGATAGCACCGACGCACGCCCCGCCAGTCGCGGTGCTGACGTTACCGTTGGCACACTGCGCCACTACCGCGTTCAGCGTACCGCCGCCGTCGGCCCAGGTCTGCCACCCGTGGACGCCGTTCAGCGACGGGTTGACCAGCCGGACAACGTACTCACCGTTGCCACCGACCAGGAAGGAGTAGTCACCGGAGTCGTTCGTGATCCGGTAGCCCTGGTAGACCCAGCTCCCGCTGTTCGCATCCTTCAAGTAGAGGGCCACCTTCTGGCCGCCCAAGCCCGTGTCGCCGGTCACCGAGCCGTCACCGGCCGTGTCGTTGTACACCGTGCCTTGGACCACCGTCGCGGTCTGACCAGACGCCAGGTCGTACGACAGGGGGTAGACC
>JAIRVA010000355.1 GCA_031254155.1 Propionibacteriaceae bacterium | reverse complement strand
CCAGGCGCCAGTCGTCGTCACCGTCGTCGTACACAGGGTACGTCCCTGGTTGTCGGCCACGGTCACCGTCGCGCCAGCCTCGCCCGTACCCGTCACCCGCGGGGTCGCGTCACCGAGGACCGCGCCCGCGGCCGGTGCCGTCACCACCGGGATGACCGGCGCGGTGAGGTCAACCGTCACATCGACCGTCGTGGACGGCGATTCGTTGCCCGCCTCGTCAGTCTGGGTCACCACCAGGGTCGCCGGACCCTCCGCGAGTGTCGCCGCGCACGACCATTGGCCGGTCGCGCCGACGGTCGCGGTGCAGAGCGGCGTACCGCTCCCGTCCGCGACGGTCACGACCGCACCGGCCTCGCCCGTCCCGCTCACCGCCAGGGGCACCGCGCCGACCGCCGCGCCCGCGGCCGGTGCCGTCACCACCGGGGCGGCCGGCGCGGTGAGGTCAACCGTCAGATCGACGGTCGTGGACGGCGATTCGTTGCCCGCCCGGTCGGTCTGGGTCACCACCAGGGTGACCGGCCCTTCGCTCCACGCCTGGTCATCCGGTACGGTGCACGACCAGGTACCACCCGGGGCGACCATCGCGGTACACAGGGTTGTCGTACCGTCGGTCACCGTGGCCGTGGCCCCCGGCTCGCCCGTCCCGCTGATCGTCGGTGTCGGGTCGCCCACCGCCGTACCCTCAGCCGGTGACGTCACCACCGGGGCCGCCGGGGCGTCCACGTCCAGCGTGCCCGTCCCCGCGCCCGACCGGTTGCTGCTCGAATCGACCGCCACGGCCGTGAGCGCACCGCTCGCCGCGTCCGCCGGGGTCGCGACGGACCACTCCCCCGTCACCGGATCGACGTCCGCGGTCACGGTCGCCGTCCCGCCGGCGACCGGGTACGTCACGACAACCGTCGTACCCGCCGCGACCGGTGTCGGCACCGTCCCCGCGATGGTCGTGGCGTTCGCCGTCGTCACCGTCGGCGCGTCGGGCGGATCCAGGTTCAGAGCGCCCGTCGCCGGGGCCGAGGTGTTGCCCGCCGCGTCCGTCGCCACCACCGTCACCAGACCCGAAGTCATGTCCTGGGGCGTCGGCACCGACCAGTGGCCCGTCCCATCCGCCTGGACCTCGCTCGTTGTCGCATCCGGCCAGGTCACCGTCACCGTCGCACCGGCCTCCGCCGTCCCGGCCGCACCCGCGGCCGTGAGCGTGTCAATCACCGGTTGGCCCGGGGCTTCGGTGTCGATCACCACGTCAACCGTCGTCGCCGCCGACACGTGCCCGGCCGCGTCGGTCTGGGTCACGACCAGGGCGGCCGGCCCGTCGGCCAGGGCCGTCACCGTACACGTCCACGTACCGCCAGCCCCGGCTGTCGTCGTGCAGAGCGGGTGGCCGCCGCCGTCTTTCACCGTCACCGTCGCGCCGGCCTCGCCCGTCCCGGCGAGCGTCGGCGTCGGATTGCCCAGGGCGGCACCAGCCGCCGGTACGGTCACCACCGGCGCCGCCGGCGGGATCGTGTCCACCACCACGGCCATCGGGGTCGCCGCCGACACGTTGCCCGCCGGGTCGGCCTGGGTCACGCTGAGCGAGTTCGGCCCCTCCGGCAGCGTCGTGGCCGTGCACGACCAGGTGCCGGCCGGGACGACCGTCGCGGTGCACAGCGGCTGGCCGGCGCCGTCACTCACGGTGACCGTCGCACCGGGCTCGCCCGTCCCGGCGAGCGTCGGCGTCGCGGTAGCCACCGTGCCGGGCGGGGTCACCACCGGGGCCGCCGGGGCGTCCACATCCAGTGTCCCGGGCCCGGCCGCCGAGGCGTTCCCGGCGGGATCGGCGGCCACCGCCGTCACCGCGCCGCTGATCGCGTCCGCCGGGGTCGCGACTGACCAGGTACCCGTCGCCGGGTCGACGTCCGCCGTCACGGTCGCCGGACCACCGCTGGTGGGGTAGGTCACCGTCACGGTCACGCCGGCCTCGACCGGCGCGGGGACCGTGCCCGCGATCACAGTCGCGTTGGCCGTTGTCACCGCCGGTACGCCGGGGGCGACCGTGTCGACCGTCACGGTCCGGGTCGCCGCCGGGGACACGTTGCCCGCCGTGTCGGCCTGCGTCACGCTGAGCGTGTGCGGGCCCTCACCCAGCGCCGTGGGTACGACACACGACCACGTCGAGTCCGGGCCCACCGTGGTGGTGCACACGGGCGTCGGACCGTCCATCACCGTCACCGTCGCGCCGGCCTCACCCGTCCCGGCGATAGTCGGCGTGGCGGTCGTGACCAGCGCGCCCGCCGCCGGGGCCGTCACGACCGGGGCCGCCGGTGGGGTCGTGTCCACCGTCAGGCTGACCGTCCGGGCCGCCGACTCGTTACCCGCCGGATCGGTCTGGGTCACCACGAGGGTGACCGGGCCTTCGTCCAGCGCCGTCGCCGGAGTGCACGACCAGGTACCACCCGGTGCCACCGTCGCCGTACACAGGTCGTCCGTACCGTCGCTCACCGTCACCGTCGCACCCGGCTCACCCGTGCCCGTGAGGGTCGGGGTCGCGTCGCCGACCGTCGCCCCCGGGGCGGGGGCCGTCACGACCGGTGCCGCCGGGGCCGTCACATCGAGGGTCCCCGTGCCCGGCGACGATTGGTTGTGCGCCGGATTGACCGCCACGACCGACAAGGTGCCATTCACCGCGTCCGCCGGAGTCGGGACCGACCACTCGCCCGTCACCGGGTCGACGTCCGCCGTCACGGTCGCCGTCCCACCGCTGGTCGGGTACGTCACCGTCACCGTCGTACCCGCCTCCACCGGCTTGGGGACCGTGCCCGCGATCACCGTCGCGTTGGCCGTGACGATGTCGGGCGCGTCGGGCGCGTCCAGGTTCAGGTCGGCCGGCGCCGGGGGCGAGGCGTTGCCCGCCGCATCCACCGCCACCGCCGTGACCGGGCCCGACACCAGGCCCGTCGGGGTCGGCACCGACCAGGCGCCCGTACCATCGGCCAGAACCTCGCTCGTTGTCGCATCGGGCCAGGTGACCGTCACCGTCGTACCCGCCTCCGCCGTCCCGGCGACCGCCGTCGCGTTCGCCGTGGTGACCACCGGGGCCGCCGGGGGCAGGGTGTCCACGGTCACCGCGACCGTCTGCGGACCCGACACGTGGCCCGCGGGGTCGGTCTGGGTCACGGTGAGGGACGCCGGTCCCGCGCCGAACCCCGGTGCCGGTACCGGGCAGGACCAGGTGTTCGCCGGGGCGACCGTCGTCGTGCAGAGCAGGTTCCCGCCGCCATCCTTGACGGTCACCGTGGCCCCGGCCTCGCCAGTTCCCGTCACGGCCGGGGTCGCGTCGTTCAGCCAACCCGCCGCGGGCGCGGTCACCACCGGGGCCGCCGGGGC
>JAIRVA010000310.1 GCA_031254155.1 Propionibacteriaceae bacterium | reverse complement strand
GGACTGAGTCCTACACGGGTACGCTGTCGGCGGTCGACGCCCAGGGCAACCCGCTGCCGGGTCTCACCTTGACAGACATGGTTTTCTCATCGTCGGCGACGGTTGGTACGGTGGTGATCACCGGCGTGACCGACAACGAAGACGGCACGTACGGCGTGCGCTACACGACCACGGTCGCCGATCCAACGTACACCGCGAGCGTGACCTACCAGGGCCACGCGGTCGGCGATCCGCAGCCGGTCCCGTTCAAGGCGGGCGCCGCGGCGGCCGGGCCATTCACCTGTACGACGCCGGTGGCGCGGCCGGGTACCCACCTGGAGGCCGCCCCGGCGAGCCTGGCCCTCGGTGACGAATCGACGGCGACGGCCCTGGTGACCGACGCGAACTGTAACCCGGTCGCGGGCGTACCGGTGACCTTCAGCGCGAGCCCGGCCGGCACGTCCAGCGTCGACCCGTCGACCCCGGTCACGACGGGCGCGGACGGTACGGCGACCGCCGCAGTCGGCAGTGTGGTCGCGGGAACGGTCACCGTCACGGCGGGGGCCCCGGATCTGGCCGTGGGTACGGCGGGTGTCACGTTCACCACCGACGGCGTGTCGGCGGCGAACTCGACGTTCATCGTCACCCCGGTCGCGAACCTGACGGACAGTACGACGTGGCAGGTGGTCGGGACCGGTTCGTACACCGGCACCCTGACCGTCCGCGACGGCAACAATGTCCCCCTCATCGACCTCACTAACATTGTCTTCACTCCGTCGACGGGTTGGATCACCCAGTCGGCGGTGACCAACCACGGCGGTGGCGTCTACACGGTGACCTTCACGTCGACGACCGCCGGGCTGGCGCTGGTGACGGCGGCGGCGAACGGTACGACGGTGGGGGCGGGCCAGCTGATCCCCTTCCAGGCCGGGGCGGCGACGCTGACGCCGGCCCAGTGCCCGGCCGGGGCGGCGGGACCCAGTTTCGCCATGAACCCGGTGTCCGTCGCCGTGGGTGACAGCTCGCAAGCCACCGCGTACATCACCGACACCTACTGCAACCCGGTGGCCGACGCGCTCGTGACGTACTCCCTTGTCACCGGCTCGTCGGCCCTGCTGGACAGCTCGTCGGCGACGACCGATTCGACCGGGTACGCGTCTGTCAACGTGACGGACTTGAGGGCTGAAGTTGTGACCGTCCAGGCAGCGGCCGCGGGCGGTACGTTCCCCGACGCGACGGTGACCTTCGTTGACAACAACAAGCCGTTGGCGCCCGCGATCACGGCGCCGGCGGCGGGGGCGGTGACTAACCAGAGGCCGTTGGCCGTCGCCGGGACCGGGATGCCGAACGCCAGCGTCACGGTGGCGGACAACGGCACTGTCGTGTGTACGGCCACCGTGAACGCGAACGGCGACTGGACCTGCCCGGTGACGGCGGCGGACGGTGACCACACGTTGGTTGCCACCCAGGTCAACCCGGCGGGGAGCCTCTCCCCGGCCTCGGCGCCGGTCGCGGTGACGGTCGACACCGTCGCCCCGGCGGCCCCGGTGATCACCACGGCGAACGGCCAGGCGATCACGGGTACGGCCGAGCCCGGCGCGACGGTGACGGTGACGTACCCGGCGGCGGACGGTCCGGCGACGGCCACCGCGACCGCCGACACGACTGGCCACTGGACTCTCCCGACCCCGGCGGACGCGGTCTCGGGCGGCCTCACGGCGGCCGCGACCGATCCGGCGGGCAACACCTCGGCTCCGGCCACGGGCCACCTCGACGTGGACGCGCCGACCGGCCTCACGATTGACCAGGCGAACGCCGCCGGGATCGCGGGCGGGCTCGCGACCCCGGTCGACCCAGGTACGGTGGTGACGGTGACGTACCCGACCGCGAGCGGCGCGACCGGCACGGTGACGGTACCGGTGGCGGCCGACGGAACGTGGGCGACCCCGTTGCCGGCGGACGCGGTCTCGGGGCCGGTGACGGCCCAGGCGACCGATCCGGCCGGGAACGTCTCCCTTCCGGCTGACGCGACCCTTGATGCGACCGCCCCGACGGCCCCGGTGGTCACTGCGCCGGTGAGCGGCTCGCTGACCAACGACGCGACGCCGACGGTCACGGGCACGGGCGAACCGGGCGCGGTTGTGACGGTGACAAGCGGAAACAGTTGGACGCTGTGTGCCGCGACCGTGGCCGCCGACGGGACCTGGTCGTGCACCGTACCCGCGGGCGCGGCCCTGGCCGACGGCCCGGCGACGCTCGTGGTGGCCCAGACCGACGCGGCGGGCAACCCGTCGCCGACGACGACGGTGACAACGACCGTCGACACGACCCCCCCGGCGGCCCCGGTCGTCAACACCGCGGACGTGACGGTAGTCGCCGGTACGGCCGAGCCTGGTACGACGGTGACGGTCACCTGGCCGGACGGGACCGAGTCTCAGCCGATCCTGGTCGACGCGGCCGGCGACTGGTCGGTGGCGACGCCGGCGGGGATGCCGTCCGGCGACCTGACCGTCGAGGCGGCCGACGCGGCCGGCAACGTGTCGGCCCCGGCCACGGCGTACCTCCACGCGGATGTCCCCGGCGCACCCCAGATCGTGACGGCGAACGCTACGACCATTGCTGGTACGATCTCGACGCCGGTCGAGGACGGTACCACGCTGACGATCACCTATCCGACGGCGAGTGGTACGGCGACGGCGACCGTACCCGTCAACTCCGACGGGACGTGGACCCTCGCGACGCCCGCTGAGGCAGTGAGCGGCGCGCTGACGGCGGTGGCGGCGGACCCGGCCGGCAACGAGTCGGCGCCCGGTACGGGTGTGCTCGACGCGGACGTGCCCGGCGTACCCACGATCACCACGGCCAACGCCCAGGCGGTCGCGGGCACGGTCCCGGCGCCGGTGGATAAAGGTACGACGGTGACGCTCACCTGGCCCGACAAGACGACGACGACCGTATCCGTCGACGCGAACGGCCACTGGACGACCCCGACGCCGGCGGGCATGGCCTCCGGCGAGCTGGCCGTCGTCGCGACCGATCCGAAGGGCAACGTCTCGGCCCCGGCCACGACCACGCTGGACACGGCCGCCCCGGCGGCCCCGGTGGTCACGGCCCCAGCGGCTGGCCCGCTGAACGACGCGACACCCGCAGTCACGGGTACCGGCGAGGCCGGCGCGACGGTGAGCGTCACCGACGGAACAGGCAATGTACTGTGCGCGGCCACGGTGGCGGCGGACGGGACGTGGACCTGCACCGTACCGGCCCCCGGGCTGGCGGACGGCCCGGCCACCCTGCTGGTCGCGCAAACTGATCCGGCGGGCAACGTCTCGCCGACCACGACGGTGAACCTCGCCGTGGACACCGTGGCCCCGGCGGCGCCCGTGATCACGACGGCGAACGCGGCCGTGATCGCCGGTACGGCCGACCCCGGTACGACCGTCACGGTCACGTACCCCCTGGTGGGCGGCCAGACGGCCACGGTGACCGTCGTCCCGGACGCCCAAGGCCACTGGTCGCTTGTCACGCCGGGCGAGGCTGTCAGCGGGACTGTCCAGGCGGTGGCGACCGATCCGGCGGGCAACGTGTCGCTGCCCGTGACCGCGCCGCTCGATGTTGACGCCCCGGCCGCCCCGGCGGTGACCGCGCCGACGACGGGCCAGGCGTTGGGCGACCCGACGCCGGTGGTGACGGGGACGGGCGAGCCGGGT
>JAIRVA010000288.1 GCA_031254155.1 Propionibacteriaceae bacterium | reverse complement strand
TTCGCGGCGGCCGGCGTGGCCTCGCCCGCGAGCGCCGCGGCGTACACCGTCTCCGCGTCTGCCCTGGCGAGAGGCAGGGTTTGCACATCGAGGTGGGAGTGATCGCTGGACACCGCACCGTGGGCTTTGAAGTACGCGCGGCGGTTTTCCATCGCCGCGACCCAGCCGGCGTAGGTCGCCGTACTCACGCCTGCGACTTCGCCCAGGCGTGCCACGAGACCGGGCCACTCGGGCCGGGCGGGTTCGAGGTAGCGGTCGGGGCGGAAAGTCGGCACGACGCGGCGGTGGAAGGTGAGATCGGCGGCCAGCCTCGTGTGAGACGCCAGGTCGTCGCAGGGGTCGTCGGTCGTCGCCAGGAACTCAATGTTGAAACGGTCCAGGAGGGCGCGCGGACGGTACGCCGGGGTCGCGAGTTCCGCCGCGAGGTAGTCGTAGATCTGGTCCGCCGTCTCCGCCGATGGCCGGACGCGGCTGCCGAAGACCCCGGCCAGGACGGACTCCATCCAGAACTTCATCGGCGTGCCCCGGAACAGCGGCCACCGGATGCAGAACGTCCGCCAGGCCGCGCGGGCCTGCGCTTCCGTCAGGGGGGTAGTCGCGGGCGGTACGCCGAGGCTCGCGAGGGAGACCCCGTCGGCGTGCAGCAGGCGCGTGATGTAGTGATCCGGGCTGAGCAGCAGGCTCACCGGGTCTGTGAAAGGGAGATTGTCCGCGATCCATGCCGCCGGTACGTGGCCGTGGGGCGACAGGATCGGGAGGTCTTTGATCGACTCGTACAGGCGGCGCGCGATCTGGCGCGTGGTCGGCTCGGTCGGGAACAGGCGGTCGGGGTCAGGCAGGAGTGGGAGGGCCATGGATCCATTATCGTGAATAGTGCGCACATAAACCACGGTGATGGCAAGAGTTTCCGCGTTTACCGCTCGTTGCCGTTTGTTGCCAACTCAGGTACAGTGAGCCTGTGGTTTTTGAGTTCGCCGAGAGCACCGAGCGACCGGTGACGATTTATCAAGTGGCCCAGGCGGCGGGGGTGAGTCCGTCGACGGTGTCGCGGACCTTCTCCCGGCCCGGCCGGGTGTCCATCCGCACCGCCGACCACGTCCGGGCGGTCGCCGCCGAACTGGGGTACCGCGACGAGTTGCTGTTCCGGTCTGCCAGCCCGCCCCGCCACCGGACCATCGGGCTCGCGGTCTCCGATATCACCAACCCGTTTTACTTCGGCATTCTCCGCGGTGCGGAGGCGCAGGCCGCCAAGGCCGACTACACCGTCATGCTCATCGACGCCCAGGAGTCGGTGACCCAGGAACGGACCAACCTTGACCGTCTGCTGCCCCTGGTCGACGGGGTGATCATCGCCTCGTCGCGGATGTCTGACACCCTCCTGCGCTCGATTGCGAAGAGCCATCCGACGGTCGTGCTCAACCGGTACGTCGGCGGTCTGCCCTCGGTGGTGCCGGACACCTCCCACGGCATGAAACAGGCGATCGCGCACCTGCTCCAACTCGGCCACTCGACCGTCCACTACCTCGCCGGACCGGATGCGTCCTGGATCTCCGGCATGCGGTGGCTGTCGGTCCGGGCCGCTGCGGCTTCCATGGGGTTCACCGCCCACCGCGTCGGGCCGGTCTTGCCGACGGTCGAGGGCGGCGCCTCCGCGGCCAATCAAATCATCGCCCGGCGGTCGACCGCCGTCATCTGCTACAACGATCTCGTCGCGATGGGCCTCATGCGCGCGCTCATCCACAAGGGGTACTCGATTCCGGGTGACATCTCGGTCATCGGCTGTGACAACATCTTCGCGTCGGACCTTCTGACCCCGCCACTGACGACGATCGCCGGCCCGATGGGCGTCCTCGGCGACACCGCCGCGAAGCACGTCGTCGCCATGCTGGGCGGTGCCAAACCGCAACTGTCCGCCCCGATCACGATCCCGGTCAAGCTCATCGTCCGTAACTCGTCCGGCCCGTGTCCGCCCAGGCGGTAGGGGTATAGTCGAGCTGGGATTGAAAGGTACGAGGTGTCTTCAACTGGTGAATCTGCCGCTATCTGCGTCGTCGGCATGGCCGTCATGGGGTCGAACCTGGCCCGGAACCTGGCCCGTCACGGTTATCGGACCGCGATCTTTAACCGGACGGCCGCGAAGGCCCGCGAGGTGGCCGCCCAGTTCCCCGAGGCGGGTTTCATCGTGGGGGAGACGCTCGCGGAGTTCGTCGCGACGCTCACCCACCCCCGGCGCGTGATCCTGATGGTCCAGGCGGGCGCGGCAACGGACGCCATGATCGACGCCCTCGTCCCGCTGCTTGACGAAGGCGACATCATCGTTGACGGTGGTAACTCCTTCTTCCAGGACACCCGCCGCCGGGAGGCGGCCCTGCGCGAAGCCGGGCTGCATTTCGTCGGGGCGGGCATCTCGGGCGGAGAGGTTGGCGCGCTGGAAGGTCCGGCGATCATGCCGGGCGGGTCCGCGCACTCGTACCGTTACGTCGGGCCGGTCCTCGAGGCGATTTCGGCCCAGTACGAGGGGGAGCCCTGCTGTGCGTACATCGGGACGGACGGTGCCGGGCACTTCGTGAAGATGGTCCACAACGGGATCGAGTACGCCGACATGCAGTTCATCGGGGAGGCGTACGAGCTGCTGCGGGCCGCCGGTCTCACCGCCGCCGAGGCGGCGGAGGTGTTCGAGACGTGGCAGACCGGCGATCTGGACTCGTACCTCATCGACATCACCGCCGAGGTCTTGCGTGAGGTCGACGGGACAACCGGGCTGCCGCTGGTCGACGTCATCGTGGACGAGGCGGGGATGAAGGGGACCGGGACGTGGACCGTCCAGGAGGCCCTGCGCCTCGGTGTGCCGGCGGCGGTGATCGCCGAAGCGGTTTTCGCCCGGGCCGCGTCGTCCTCGCCCGAGTTGCGGGCCGCCGCGCAGCAAGCCTTGACGGGACCCGGTCGCCGGATTGTACCCGCCGACCGGGCCGGGTTCGTGGACCAGATCCGCCAGGCGCTCTGGGCGTCGAAGGTCGTCGCGTACGCGCAGGGCCTGCACGAGATCAAGGTCGCGGCGACGGAGTACGGCTGGGACATCGACGTGGCCGCCGTCGCGCGCCTGTGGCGGGCGGGGTGCATCATCCGCGCCAAGCTCCTCGACCGGATCGCGGGGGAGTACGCGGCCGGGCAGTTGGTGACACTCCTCGAGGCGCCGACGATTGCCGCCGAACTGGCCACCTGCCAGACGGCGTGGCGGGCAGTGGTGGCACGGGCGGTCGAGGCCGGGGTACCCGTTCCCGGCTTCGCCTCGGCCCTCGCGTATTATGACCAGCTCCGGGCGCCGCGCGTCAACGCCGCCCTCACCCAGGGGCTGCGGGATTTCTTCGGCGCCCACACCTACCGCCGGATCGACGCGCCGGGCGTCTACCACACGCTGTGGAGCGGCGACCATACCGAGGTGAGGGTCTCATAGACATTCTGTCACTGGGCGTCGGGCCGTGGCTGCTGATGGCGGCCGCGGCGCTGGTCGTCGGAGTTTCGAAGACCTCCATCAGCGGGCTCGGCTCACTCGCGGTCGCCGCGTTTGCGCTTGTCCTGCCCGCCAAAGAGTCCACCGCCGCCGTGTTGCTGCTCCTCATCACCGGGGACATCGTGGCCGTGTCGATCTACCGCCGGGCCGCCGACTGGGGGCAGCTGAAGCGGCTCCTGCCCGCGGTCGTTCCGGGCATCGTGCTCGGGGCCGTGTTCATGAAGTACGTGTCGGACAAGGTACTGCTCATCGTGGTGGCGGTGACGCTGATCGTCGCCGTGGGGCTCCAGATCGGGATGAGGGTCGTCGAGCGCCGGAAGGTGTCGGCGGCGGCGCCAGTTCCGGTGGGGACCGCCCGCTCGTACCTCCCGGCTGTTGGGACCGGCCTGGCCGCCGGTTTCACGACGATGGTCGCCAACGCGGCGGGGGCGGTCATGGCCCTCTACCTGCTCGCCATCAAGGCCGACAAACTGCGGTTCGTCGCCACCGGTGCCTGGTACTTCCTC
>JAIRVA010000210.1 GCA_031254155.1 Propionibacteriaceae bacterium | reverse complement strand
GGGATGAGATGCGCCTACTACATGTTGTACATGGACTGGACGTCCATCGCAACATGTAGTAGGCGCAGATCGCCCGTCTTGGCGTTCGGATGGCGGCACATGGTAAATCAGCGGTTCCCTAGGCTGATCGGGTGACTGAGGCGGAGGAACGGGACCGGGCGGCGAAACGACGGGCGGAGTTGCTGGCGGCAGCCACCCTGCACGAGTCGGCCCAGGCGCAACGGCTTGTCGACGGGTTTGTGGCGGCGGCGCAGGCGGCCGACGTGCCAGCCGTGGAGTTGCGGGCCCGGACGCTCGACGGGGTCGTCGTCAAGACCAATGTTCGTGGGTGGTACATCCGCAATGATCACTCGGTCGCCATCGGGGTCGACGGGGGGTACTACCAGTTAACCGTACCCGGTGGTTTCATGGCGCGTCTCAGGGGCGTCCAATTGCGGCCGAGCCCGCCGCCGCTGGTCGTCGGCCGTGGGGGCAAGGACGGCGAAACCGGAGATTTGCAGGACTTTCTCGACCGGGCCCTGGCTGGGCAGGTCCGGTGACCTCGGCTCACGCGGCCATCTCAAGGAGGAGGTCTCGGTGGGCGCGGAGCCGGTGGACCGTGTCGGCACACCGCCGCCGGACTGCCCCCGGACTGATGTCGTACACCTCCGCGACCCGGCCGGCCGGCAATCCCTCACCGTACACTTTCTCGACAATGCCGAGTGATTCCGCCGACGCGAGCCGAAGGTCCCGGGCGGTGTTCAGGACAATGTCGATCGTCGGACTAGGTCGGGTGAGGCGTTCGCCCACGGTCTCAAGGTTGGTCACCAGCCATTCGGGGCGAGCATGCTCGGCGAGCACGTCCTTGCGCGTGTCCAGGACCAGGTTCGCCACCACCGACTGCGGTCGCCGCTCCAGCGAATAGTGGGCGATCCGGATCCACAGAGCGGAGACCAGATGGTCGAGCGCGGGGTACGGGGGTGAGGTGTTGAGGAGGATGAGCTTGGGGAGTACGGCCTGGACGACGGTACGGCCCGCGAGGTGGTACCCACTCTGACAAGCTGCGATGAGACCGCGCAGGACCTGATCCGGGTTGAAACGGACGCTCGTGAGCACCGCGTCCAGCTCGGGGGACGGCGTGATCCAGGTGGCTGGCAGACCGCGGATTTCCTCCCACTCCTCGTTGAGACGGGTCGCGATGGAGGAGAACTGAGTCGTACGGGAAGTAGTACGGGAGCGAGTGGACACGGGGCCTCCTTGTCGGCAGGTCCCCCATTCTTCCCGCCCGGTGTTGTGCCACGTGTTGGCCGTCATCCGGTCGATGTTGTCCTGGTGTTGCCCCGCTGGTGTCACCCCCGCGTCGCGCCCCGCGGGCGCGCCACAGGCCAGAGTTGTGGGATTGCGGTACGTTTTCCGCCCCATTCTGACGCGTTTTCATGCTTTCGCGGAAGTGGGTGGGTCTACCGCTCGACGAGCCCCATGTCGTACGCGAGCAGGACGAGCCCCACCCGGTCGCGGGCCTGCAACTTGAAGAGCAACCGGGAGATGTGCGTCTTCACCGTACCCTCGGCCAGATGCAGCCCCTCGGCGATCTCGGTGTTGTTCCACCCGATGGCGATGGTCTTCAGGACATCCGTCTCGCGATCCGTGAGCAGGTCGAGCCGGGGGTCGCGGGCACCCTTGTCCGGCCGGGGTACGAGGTTGGAGAGCAGCCGGCGGGTCGTCGACGGTGCAATGATCGCGTCGCCTGAGTCGACGGCGTGGATCGCGTCCACCAACTCCGTCGCCCGCGCATCCTTGAGCAGGAAGCCGCTAGCACCGGCGCGCATCGCCTCGTACACGTAGTCGTCAAGGTCGAACGTGGTCAAGATGATGATCTTGACCGGGTACCCCGCATCGATAATCTGCCGGGTCGTCTCGATCCCGTCGATGCCGGGCATCCGGACATCCATCAGCATCACATCGACCGGTGTGTCGTGCACAACCTCGAGCGCCTCGACGCCGGTGTTGGCCTCTCCGACAACCTCAATGTCGTCTTCCGCCTCGATCATCATGCGAAAACCGCTGCGGACAAGGACTTGGTCGTCGACGAGCGCCACCCGGATCGGGGTGGTCCTCACTGGCCGCGCTGGTTTGTATTCAACGGAATCTGCGCGCATACCCTGAAACCTCCTGTGTCCGTCGGACCCACGGTCAGCGTCCCCTCGAGCGCCTGGACGCGCTCCGCCATCCCGATGAGCCCTGTTCCCCGTTGATCATTCATTTCCGGCGTACTGCCCACGTGGTTGGTCACGGTCACCGACACGTGCAGGGGGTGCCACGCGAGCAAAACGTGCGGATCGGCGTCCGGGCCCCCGTGCTTCAGCGAGTTGGTGAGCGCCTCCTGGATGACGCGATAAATTGTCATTTCGATGCTTGGCGTCGACCCGTGCGGCGTGCCCGAGATCGTCAGAGTCGCCTGTGCCTTGTCGACCAGGGCGCTCAGGTCGGCCAGGTTGGGGGCGGAGGACATGTTGAGCCCGCGCTCCGTACTCGACCGCAGCGTCCGGACGATCCGGCGCATCTCGTGCAGCGCCTCCCGGCCCGTGTCCGAGATCTGTGACAACGCCTGCTGCGCCCGCTCCGGCCGCCGCTGGACCTGGACGAGCCCGCCCTCGGCCTGGACGACCATCACCGAGATCGAGTGGGCCACGATGTCGTGCAACTCACGAGCAATGTTCGTCCGGATCTCCGTTTCCAGACTGCGCTGTCGGGCGGCCTGTTCGGCCTGGTGCAGCTCGGCCGCATCGGCCTCAAGCTGCCGCTGGCGCTCCAGTGCCGCCTCCACCTCGTACCGCCTGCGCCCGAGCGAGTACGCCGTTGTCACCGCCCCCGCGACCGACACAGCGACGAAGATCATGGCCGTACGGACGACATCGGATGCACCGCTGTTCGCCGGCAACCAGCGCACCCCGCCGACGACGGTGATCACGAGCGCGACGCCCAGACTCACCCGGACGACCACCGCCGGCATCCAGCGCGACACGTCGTACACCGCGAGCGGCAGCAGGATCCAGGAGATCGTGGGGTACGGGACGACCGCAATCTGGAGGCAGAGTGCCAGGCTCGCGCCGGTCAAAAACCAGGTCGGGTAGTGGCGGCGCAGGACGACGGTCGCGAATGCGGGGAGGCCGACCAGTGCGAGGATGATCCAGTCGCGGGCGGGCATGCCCGTGTTGATGAGGACCACGACACCGACAAACGGCAGGTGTACCAGGACGAACCCCATGGCAGCCAGGGACGCGTTCAACAACCAGTCAGTCCTGGTCGCCCCTGCGGCTCTGAACACGTTCGTCCTGTGCACGAGACATATTGTAGTCGATTGCCTATCGAATTAGTGCTGATTGCGCAATTTTGTGATGGCGCGCCGCGGTTATTGACGGCGAGTCTGGCGGAGAGGGTGTGGTACGAATTGTCGGCGGCGTATGAGACACTGGTGAGTATGAAGAAGTTCCTTCGCGTCATGCTTGTTTTGATCGGCATCGGTGCCGTCATCTACGTCGTCACCCAGCGCCAGACCGAGGCCCGTCAGTTGTGGAACGAGGCCCTGGCCAAGGTACCGAGCCCCGGTTGCTGCGGTGGTTGCCGCTCGGAGGCCGAGGACGACGAGGAGCCGGCGGAGTAAGTCGCCGGGGGCGCTCAGTGCATCGGGGTCCGATGATGTGGTGAGTACGTGTGGTGAGTACGTGTGGTGCGCGTGTGTGAACGCGTGCGTCGTAGGGGTATAATCATTTGCACCCGCCGTAGGACCCTGGTCTAGGATTTTGGTTGCTGTTTCTGGGTTGGCTTGGACTACGGCGGGTACCTTTGGGGCACTAACTCAGCTGGTAGAGTGCGACCTTTGCAAGGTCGAAGTCAGGGGTTCGAGCCCCCTGTGCTCCACAATAAACAATGAGCGTTATAATACGCTCGAGTGATGGGAAATGTACAGTTTTGGGCCTCCCCACCGTACATTTCCCATCACTCGAGCTTGGAACCACGCGTTATGACATTTTGCACAAGGTATATATGCGGGCAGACACGGTATGGACGTCGGACCGGCACGGGCAGTCGGGCACGCCCGGGTGACCGCTCTGGATGAGTACACTTCAGTGTGACGAAGAGAGGGGCCATGGGTCGAGCTCAGGGATCGGTCACGATGAGCGATGTCGCTCGTACGGCTGGGGTGTCGCTCAAGACGGTGTCCAACGTACTCAACGGCTATCGTTACCTGCGCCCGGAGACGAAGGCGCGTGTCGAGGCGGCGATTGCGGCGTTGGGGTACCAGGTCAACGTGACGGCGCGAAACCTCGCCCAGGGCCGGACGAGGTTGATCAAGCTGGCGATCCCCGAACTGCGCAACCCGTACTTCGCCGAACTGGCCGACTCTATCGTCCACGAGGCCTTCGCCCGCGGACTGACGGTCCTGCTGGAGGCGTACCACTACGACCACAACGCCGAACACCGAGTGTTGCGGGGGGACACGCGCAGTCTCGTCGACGGCGTCGTCTTCTCGCCGGTCAACGTCGGACAGACGGAGAGCGCCCTGTTCAACGTGAACTTTCCCCTGGTCGTGCTGGGGGAGACGATCTTCGGCGCCCCGTGTGACCATGTGACAATGCGAAATATCGAGGGGGCGCGGGCCCAGGTCGAGCACCTTGTCCAGCTCGGCCGGCGGAAAATCGCCATCATCGGCTACAACGACACCCGGGTGTCGTCGGCCAGCCTGCGGTACAAAGGCGCGATGACAGCCCTCGCCGCCGCCGGTCTGCCCGTGGATCCCGAGCTGGTCGAGGGGCCAGGCGTGTGGTTGCGGTCGACCGGCGCGCTGTTGATGGGGCAGATCCTCGACCGCCGGAAGGGCGTCGACGCCGTCGTGTGCTTCAACGATGCGCTGGCGCTCGGCGCGATCCACGAGCTCGGGAACCGCGGGGTCAGGGTACCGGACGATGTCGCCGTGATCGGCTTCGACAACGTGGAGGACACCGAGTTCGCCCGTCCGACCTTGTCATCGATCGATCCGGGCCGAGAGCAGATCGCCCGTACCGCCATCCAGATGCTGTGCGAACGCATGGGGCTGGTCGACGGGTTCGACCCGGCCGGGCCGCCGCGAGAAGTGTTCGCCGACTTCCGGCTCGTACCGCGAGAATCCACGCTGGGCCGGGCGTGACCCCGGCAGTACGCGCCGCCGCCAACTCTCATCATCTAAACCGGTAGCCCCTAGCTCGACAAGGGTTTAGTACAGCGCTAGACTACCGCGTAGTACAGCGCTGTACGACGGATCTCCCCGTTACAACGCTTTTCATCAAGGAGGACGAATGAAGTCACATACTTACGGGCGGAAGGCTCTGGCGTGTGCCGGAGCGACGCTCTTGGCGGTCACGACCCTGCTCTCAGCCTGCTCGAGCCCGTCGGGGACGGGTACGACCGGCACCACCGGGGCCACCGGGGCGGCTGGCGGCGACGGCTCGTGCACAAACAAGATCACCAAGGCCAGCGCACCCCAGGTCACGGTCTGGGCGTGGTACCCAGCGTTCGAGGAGGTCGTCGACCTGTTCAACAGCACGCACGACGATGTCCAGATCTGCTGGTCGAACGTCGGCGCCGGTGGCAATGAGTACAACCGGTTCACCACCGCCATCCAGGCGAAGAGCGGCGCCCCCGATGTCATCCAGCTGGAGAACGAGGTCCTGGGCGGGTACCTCATCCAGGATGCGCTCGTCGACCTCACAAAGTACGGGGCGAACGACGTGAAGGCCAACTACACCGAAGGCGCCTGGAAGGACTCGTCGTCCGGTGACGGCGTCTACGCGATCCCGGTCGACGGCGGCCCCGTCGGGTTCATGTACCGCCAGGACATCTTCGACAAGTACAAGGTCGCCGTACCGAAGACGTGGGAAGATTTCGCCCAGGCCGCCCAGCAACTGAAAGACGCCGGGTTCCAGGGGTACATGACCGACTACGCGCCGAACGCCATCGCCGAGTGGCAGGGTCTCTACAACCAGGCGGGCGCCTCGACGTTCAGCTTCGACATCGCCAACCCGGAGAAGCTGGGCGTCGACATCAACTCGGCCCCCGCCAAGAAGGTCCAGGCGTACTGGAACGACCTCATCAGCAAGAAACTGGTCGCCACGGACGACGCCTTCACGACGGACTGGTACACGAAGATTGTCGACGGTACCTACGCGACCGTCGTCGCCGCGGCCTGGCAGCCGGGGTACCTGTCGGGTATCGCCGGCGCCGATCCCGCCGCCAAGTGGGTCTCCGCGCCCATCCTGCAGTGGAATGGTGCCAAGCCGGCCCAGGTCAACTGGGGTGGTTCGACCTTCGCCGTGACGACCCAGGCCAAGCAGCCGGACCTGGCGGCCAAGGTCGCCCTCGACGTGTTCGGCAACCTGGACGCCTGGAAGATCGGCGTCGAGAAGGCCGCGCTGTTCCCGACCTACCTGCCGGAGCTGACGTCAGACAGCTTCAAGAACCTCGCGTCTCCGTTCTTCAACGGCCAGCAGATTAATAAGGACGTCTACCTGCCAGCGGCCCAGGGCTACAGCGGTACGGTCTACAGCCCGTTCACCACGTACTACTACGACCAGATGACGCAGGCGAACGCCAAGATGATCCAAGGCGACATCACCTCCGACCAGGTGCTGGACCAGGTCCAGGACGCGATCGTCTCGTACGCCACCCAGCAGGGTTTCACTGTCAACAAATAACCGGTCTGGCCATGGCGTGGGGGCGGCCTCACGCCATGGCTCCCGCCGGGGAAGGAGACTCATGTCTTTGTCGACTTTGGCGACGCGGCCACTTGAGGAGCGGCGCTCAACGGCGCGGCGGTTAACAGCGCAGCAGTCAACCGCGCGGCGCTCGACGACGCGGCGGTCGGCGGCGCGGCGGCAGTGGTGGGGCTGGCTGTTCGTGTCACCCTTCCTGGTGGTCTTCGTCCTCTTCCTCGTCGCCCCCCTGATCTACGCCGGCTGGATGTCCCTGTGGCGCAAAGGGCTGGTTGGCAAGGTGAAATTCACGGGTTTAGGCAACTACGTCACCGCCTTCACCGACCCGGTCTTCCTGCACGGCCTCACGCGGGTCGGGCTCTACGTCCTCGTCATGGTACCGATCCAGATCGGCCTCGGTGCCGTCATCGCGCTCATCCTGGACGTGGCGATGACGCGGCTCGCCCGGGTGTCCCGCCTGCTGATCTTCCTGCCGTACGCCGTACCCGCCATGGTGGGAGCCCTGATGTGGGGCTTCCTGTACTCACCGCTGTTTGGCCCGCTGGGCCAATTGTTCGGCATCTTCGGGGCGTCGGCGCCCACCATCTTGTCGCCCGACGGGGTTTTCGGCGGGCTCGTCAACGTCGTCACCTGGCAGTGGGTCGGGTACTACATGATCATCATCTACTCCGCCCTCCGCGCGGTCGATCCCTCCCTCTACGAGGCGGCCACCCTGGACGGTGCGAGCAATGTCCAGATCTCTTGGCACATCAAGCTGCCGCTCATCGTACCGTCAATGATCATGTGTACCGTGTTCTCCCTGATCGGTACGCTGCAGTTCTATACCGAGCCCATGGTCCTGCGCTCGAGTGCCCAGAGCGCGATTCCCAGCGACTACACGCCGAACATGTATGCGGCAAGCCTGGGCTTCAACCAGTCACGCTTCAACTACGCGTCGACCATCTCGTTCTCGCTCGGGGTGATCGTCTTCATCGGCTCGTACATCTTCCTGTTCCTGACCCGCAAGCGCAACGGACTGAGGTGACATCATGACAAAGCATCATTCGCAGCCCGTCGGCGGTTATCACCCGAAGCACGTCGGCAGTCACGTCTTCCTCGTGATCCTCTGCGTGTACTTCCTGATCCCGCTCTGGTGGGTCCTCGTCGCCGCCACCAAGAGCAATCGCGACCTGTTCGTTTCCTCTTCGGGGGCGCTCTGGTTCGGCCAGAACTTCTCGTTGTTCGACAACATCACCCAGCTCACGACCTATCAGGACGGGATCTATTGGCGCTGGCTGGGCAACTCCCTGCTCTACGCCCTGCTGGGCGGCGGCGGCGCCACGATCATATCGGTCCTGGCGGGGTACGGGTTCGCCAAGTACCAGTTCAAGGGGCGGGGCTTCGTCTTTATGCTTGTCCTGGGCGCGGTCATGGTCCCCGGTACGGCGCTGGTCGTACCGTTGTTCGTCATGTTCAACCAGGTCTCGCTGCTGAACACCATGTGGTCGGTGGTGCTGCCATCGCTGCTCAGCCCGGTTGGTACGTACCTCATCCGGGTCTACTGCCAGGATGCCCTGCCCGACGAACTGACCGACGCCGCGCGCGTCGACGGGGCGGGCGAGTTGCGGACCTTCTGGTCAGTCGCCCTGCCCCAGTTGCGGCCGGCCGTCATCACCGTCCTGCTCCTCAGCGTCGTCGCGACGTGGAACAATTTCTTCCTGCCCTCGGTCATGCTGGCCAACAGCAAACTGTGGCCGATCACCGTCGGCCTCAACACCTGGCTGATCAACACCCGCGTCTCCTCTGGTGCCGACCAGGTCTGGAACCTGGTCGTGACAGGGGCCTTCGTGTCCGTCGTACCCCTCGTCATCGTCTTCCTCCTGCTCCAGAAGTACTGGCAATCCGGCCTGACCCTCGGTGCCCTCAAGTAACCGCCGCGAGCCAGACACTCGTCGCGGGCTGGCTGGCGGGGGGTCGGGGAGGCAACTTTGACGCTGAGTCAACAGTTCGCTTGGAGGGCCCCCAGCAGGTTCGCCGCCAGCCCGTCGTCTAGTGTCATCGGTCCTCTGGCCGCGCCCGGGAGTGGGTTCTCGGCGATAGCCACAACACAAGTTTTGTTCCGAGGGTGAACGCAGTGAAGGGCAGCGCAAATGGGACTACCCACATCAGTCGGAAGACCAGAAGAAGTGCCATGCCCACCAGAACGAGACCCGCCTGCAAGGCGACGGCACCCCAACGGTGGCGACTCGCAGACAGTGCTGTGCCAAGTCCGAGCAGGGCACCAGTCACGACAAGAAGCCAGGCCATTATGCTCACACGCAGTACCCCCCTCTATACGCCCACGGGATGAGGGTCGACACGACCGCATAGGATGCCAGCGTGGCGGTCACATTCAGACAGGCATTTGAGGCCAGGTAGTAGGCGGCGATCCCAGCATATGTGCCAGCCACCCCTGCAAGCGCCTGTGCTATGGCCGGCCACGGCGGCAGTGGGATCAGGGATGATAACGCAAAGACGGCGGCGGCGATAGTTGCGCCTGCTGATATTTTGCTCGTTTCGGACTTGCTGAAGTAAATGTCCCATACCACGTGCCCAACGGAGTCCCGTGAGGTGACGACCTTTGGGTCGGCCACAATAGGATACACGGCGTTCTTGCCGGGACTGATGATTTGAGTTAGCTCCCCTTTCTTGCTCACCTCGTAATGGGTGGACACCGGGTTCCCATTCGCGTCGACAGCCCACGCAGGCGCGATGGTCGCCACGATAACCCGCCCGGTCACTCCACTACCGGAAACGCTCCGCGTGAGGATGACAGATCCGTCCGCTCCCAGCACGGGGGTCGCATCGCCAAAGGAGTAGGTGTACTTCTTCCCACTGCCGTTCGACTTGGTCACTGTGTGAATCTTGACCGCGTCGTCTGATGTCGCTTGAACGACCACGTCAGTGCCTTGCGCACTACTGTCGAGATAGACAATACTTCCGTTGTTGACCGCCTGGCCATGTTTGCCCCTGATCTCCTTAGGGAGACTGATCGCAACGGGTCCCAACAATCCCGTCCCATCCCAAGAGGAGTCGGCAGCTGAGAGAACCACGTCAGCCGCATAATCTGCGGAAACTCGCACCTCTGCACCGCCAGCGTCGGCGACGATTTCTGTCCCCATGGCAACGAACGGAACACTCTGCGCTACGTCGGGTGACACGGAATCAACGATCTCTGCCGCGTCATTTGCGAGGCGCGCCTCGTCATCGGCCCAAACGCTTGGGGCGACACCCAAGGATAGCGCCACAACTGTAAGGATGGCTACGCTCTGTCACCACCCCTTCTTTCTAGTTTTCATGTAGATCTCCTTTGATGTGAAGTGGGGGAAAGCCACGAAATAATAGTATCGCCATGATGCCATCTTGGGAAGAGTGCTGGCCACCTTCACGACACTAGTCGTTCTGGCATGCCAGTCTCAGGTGCGGCAGGTTTTGAGTTCACTCATGTTGGCTAGCGTGCCCCCAGCAACCATTAAACGCAGCTGTATTGGGTATTGTGCGCTGCCGTGTGATCTCAACCCTCCACCACATTCGAACGCCAGTTGGCTTACTCCGCCGTCGTGCGCTCTGGCGTATCTGAACGAGGTTAGGCCCTACCTACCCAGGCACGGTCCCGGTGCTCCTTCGGCGCGCGGACCGGTGAGTGTTGGCGGTAACCGATAGTCTTGAGCTCATGGTGATGTCTGGAATACCCGGTTCGATCACGCAAGGTGTCCCCCATCAAGAGGTGAGCAGATGAACGAACCAGCGATTACTTTGACCGACCCCCCTGAGGGGTACGGTCAGTGGCTCATCGAAGTCAAGGCCCGCATCCGATCAGCTCAGCAGCGGGCGGCGCTTGCCGTCAACACCGCGATGCTGCGGGTGTACTGGGGAATCGGGCGCGACATCTTGGACCGGCAAGCACGCCGGGGTTGGGGCATGAAGGTTGTTGAGCGTCTCTCCCATGACCTTCGCCAGGAGTTTCCTGATCTTGGCGGTTTCTCGCGCGCGAACCTGATGTACATGCGATCTTTCGCCGAGGCGTGGCCCGAGGATGCAATTGTCCAACAAGCTGTTGGACAATTGCCGTGGGGACACAACATCGTGCTCCTGACTAAGCTCAAAGACCCCGAAATCAGACTCGCCTACGCCGAGGCGGCCAGCGAGTTCGGCTGGTCACGCGTCGCCAAGGTCGCCGTCTCGGCGTCCGTGAGGACGGGAGATCAGGCCCATCAGAACCCGCCGTGGGGGGGGGGTGGTGGGTTGTTTAGACCCCAGCCAACCCACCAAAACAAACACACCCAAAAAAAAAAGTA
>JAIRVA010000204.1 GCA_031254155.1 Propionibacteriaceae bacterium | reverse complement strand
ACTATAATGAGCCTTGAACGCTACGGCGTTCAAGGTGAATGGAGTGATTGGTTAGAAATTGACTATGGGAAAGCAAGAGATCAACAGCGAATGAGTGATAATTTGTTTCTAAACTACATCAGTTTGAAAGACGGTTCGCTTATTTCAGCCAACTTTTTCAAGCACTCCGCAGGCACTTCGCATTTCCAGACAGAGGTTTGGTTTGATGTTCTCACAACCGTTGATGATGAGTCAAGTAGGACGTTCATTTATAAAAATGATGGCTCGTTATTGAAAACTCTCGATGGGTGTTACCGCTATTGGAATGGATTCTATTTTGATGAGGACACTGACGAGTCTAGTCAAAGCGACGGGTTTGGTGATGAAACCGACGGGCAAGGCAAAACCCTTTATGATTTGAATAATCCAGCCATCAAATTTGAGTTTAGTTCTTTTTCTCCGGTTGATGATCAAAACAATCCGATTACTTTCAAAACCGCAATAGTGGGAGATAAGGACGGGATTTTCCAGGGACTATTTGTCGATCAAAAACTCGCGTATGATGCCGCATATAACTCCGTGACATATGATCAATCCACGAAATCGTTTTTTCTGGCGAAAGGAAATGCCCAAACAAGGGTTAAGGTAGATGAAAATGGAAAAACAACGGAAGAGGCCGTCAGTTGATCAAGAGTCTACATAAATGGCCGACACCGGCCTGACCACCGACTGGACACTGACCAGCCTCCTCGACGAACTCGACTCCATTGAGGAACACCACGAACCACACCACCGGGCACAACCCCTCAAAATCACCACCAAACAACAAACGATCTACAACAAACTCGGACTCCCCACACCCTAACCCCCAACGCTTCACAACCACACCGGGAATTCAGGTTTCATGCTAACGCGAGGGGCATGCCGTGGAAGTACGCCCACTCGCCCAGCAGGTACTGATGGGCGCGGCAACCAGGCGGTCGCCGAGTTCGCGGGTGAAGGCCCCGGTATGGAAGACGACGCCGCCGGCGAACGACTCGCCCAGTTGGTCGCGCAGCCAGACCAGATGGCGGGCATCGTGTGCGGTGACTGACCCCGAGGCCTTGACCTCGACGCCGACGACCCGGCCGCGCGCGTACTCCAGCAGGAAGTCGACCTCGCGGCGGCCGTTGCTGTCGCGCAGATGGGTGAGCCGGGCGCGCGACTGGGCGAACGGCAACTCGGCCCGCAGTTGGGCGGCCACGAAGGTTTCCATGATGCGCCCCTTGAGGTCGGCATCGAACAGGAGTCCGAGGGCGTCCTCGCCGATGATCGCGGCCATGAGTCCGGCGTCGACCAGGAGTCGCTTTGATGCTTTGACAAGGCGTTGGACGCGCCGCGACGACCATGGCGGGACTGCGGCGGTGAGGTACAGCCGTTCAAGGAGATGCTCGTACGTTGACGCCGTTTGCCGGGACACACCAGTCATGGCCAACAGGGTTTCGGTGGTTGTCACGGTGGCACTGTGCAAGGCCAACGCCTCCAGGTACCGCCCGAACTTGTCCGGGTTAACGTCTCGTCCAGCGAACTGCGAGTCGCGGGCGACCACCTGGTCACGGTAGCTCTCCAGCCACGACACGCGAGCCTTGTCCGACACGTCCGCGACTTGGGGAAACCCACTGCGGACGGCCAGCGCCACGTAGTCACCGATGTCCAGTGACCCCGCCAGCCCGTCGGCGGGCTGCAACTGAGCCGGATCACCGCTTCGTAGTCGGTCAATGATCGACGTGGCCGGGCCGGCCGCTTGAAGCTCGCGGACGGTCATGGGTGCCATCCGTACCTCAGTGATGCGGCCGGTACCCGGCCACTGCTCGGTCAGGAGCCGGGCCGTCACGCTACCTGTCAGCAGAAAACGGCCCGCGCCGGGCATTGCGTCGACGGCGCGTTTGACTGCTCCCAGCACCTCCGGCGCGTTCTGCCACTCGTCGAGCAGGACCGGCTCGCCAACGGCTCGCAACGCCGCATCGGCGTCATCGCGGAAGGCGAGCGCCACGGACTTCTGGTCTAGGTGCACGATGTTGGGGATAAGTTGCAGGGCGGTTGTCGTCTTCCCGCAGGCCCGCGGGCCGACGATGCTCACCGCTGGGAGGTCGCGGAACAGCTCAGCGAGGCGGTCGTCGGCGAGGCGGGGAAGGTACGACATGGGGCCAGGCTATCACCAACTGACGATAACGCACACAATAGAGTGCTCATTTAGCACACGTCAGAGTGACGATCTAGCACAGCACGGGCCCGTGGCGAGCCCCGCAGATAAGGCGTGATTTGCGGTCATCATGCCGCGAAAGTACGCCCAATCATCCTCCGAACCCCCGCGGAGCGGCGGGGGAGCGAGCCCCAAGGGCACGAGCCTTCTCGTACCCCCACAACTCGCACCCTCTCTTTACGGTCGTACCCCGAAACACGGTAGGCTTGACACGACTGATTTCTGACGCACATCGCCTCTTGATGGGAGCGCGACAAGCCCTAAGCCCAGAAGGGATATCAATGACGGATGACACTATGGTGCTGGCGGGTGATTTCACCACCCCCGCCCAAGCTGACTGGGACCGCGAGGTCCTGAAAGCGCTGAACAGAAAGCGCCCGCCGGGCACGGAGTTGACGATTGAGCAGGCGATGAAACGCCTGACGACGGTCACCGTGGACGGCCTCACGATCGACCCTCTGTACCTTGCGCCCGACGGGCAGGCGCTCGGCCTCCCCGGCCAGGTACCGTTCACCCGCGGCGCCGAGGCGCCCAATCCTGACAACCCCTGGATCGTCGAGCCGTTGCACGAGGATCCTGATCCGGTCCGGACCGCCGAGGCAATCCAGGCCGACCTCAACGCCGGGGCCACCGGCCTCTGGCTGCGGGTAGACCGGGGTGCGCTCGGTCTGGCCGACGTCGCGACCGTCTTGGCCGGCGTCCTGCCCGAGGCCGTGTCGATCCACGTCAGTTCGGCTGACCGCCAGGCCGGTGCGGCCCAGGCGCTGCTCGACTTCTGGGCGGCCAGCGGTCACACTGATGTCAAGGGCGGCCTGGGCATTGACCCGCTCGGTGCGATCGCCGTCACGGGTGACACCTCGCCGTACCTCGCCGCGCTGGCTTCGTGGGTGCACAAGGCCGAACAGTACGCGGGCGTCCGCCCGATCACCGTCGACGTGACGCCGTACGACAACGCCGGCGCCGGTGACGTCGACCAACTCGCCTTCGCGATCGCGACGGGCATCGAGTACGTCCGGGCACTCGACGCGGAGGGCGTGACCCCCGCGCAGGCGTTCGGCGCCATCGAGTTCCGCGTCTCCGCCACGGCCGACGAGTTCCTCACCATCGCCCGCCTGCGGGCGCTGCGGCGCCTGTGGTCCCGCGTCGGCGAAGTGACCGGCGTACCGGAAGCCGGGCGCGGCGCCATCCAGCACGCGGTCACCTCGTGGCGCATGCTCTCCAAGGACGACCCGTGGGTGAACCTGCTCCGGGCCACGATTGGTACCTTCGGGGCAGCCGTCGGCGGCGCCGAAACCATCACGGTCCTGCCGCACGACACGGTCTACGGCCTGCCCACCCCGTTCTCCCGCCGCGTCGCCCGCAACATCTCGTTGCTGGCCATGGAGGAGAGCCACGTCGGCGCGGTCAAGGATCCGGCCGGCGGCGCCTGGGTCTTCGAGTCGCTGACCGAGCAACTGGCCGAGAAGGCTTGGGCCAGGGTCCAGGCCATCGAGGCCCAGGGCGGTATGACGAAAGCCCTTGTCAGCGGCCAGGTGGCCGAGTGGGTCGCGGCGACCGCCGCCGAGCGCGCCCAGCGCCTCGCCACCCGCAAGCTCCCGCTAACCGGGGTGTCGATGTTCCCGAAGGCCGACGAGGCCCCGCTCACGGACTTCGTCCCGCGCCCGGCGCTCCCCGAGTACGCCGGGCTGCAGCCCCACCGCGACGCCGAGGTCTTTGAGACCCTCCGTGACCGCAGCCGGGCGCACGAGAGTGCGACGGGCCGGGCCCCGACGGTCGTCCTCGCCTGCCTGGGCGAGCGGCGCGACTTCGGGGGCCGCGAACAGTTCACGACGAACCTGCTGCTTGCGGGCGGTCTGGCGTTTGACGAGCTCGAGGGCCCGGCCCCCGAGGCGATCATCGCCCAGGCGAAGGCGGCTGGTACGACGATGGTCATCCTCGCCTCGTCGGCCAAGGTCTACGCGGCCGAAGCCATCGCCGCCGCTGACGCCGCCAAGGCGCAGGGCCTCACGGTGTGGATCGCTGGCCGCCGGAGTGAAACCGGTTCTGACAAGGCCGTTGACCTCATCGACGGTGAAATCTACGACGGCATGGATGTCGTCGCCTTCCTGACATCCACTCTCGACTCCCTGGGGGTTGCAAAATGAGCATTCCACGTTTTGACACAATCGACCTCGGGTCGCCGGTCCCCCCGGCGGGCCAGGCCGTACCCGAGATCGCCGGCGGGTGGGAGACCCCCGAGCACATCCTCGTACCTCCCCTCTCGACCGACGCTGACCTGACGGGTCTGGACTTCCTGCACACGTACCCCGGGCTCCCGCCGTACCTGCGCGGGCCCTACCCGACGATGTACGTCAACCAGCCCTGGACGATCCGGCAGTACGCGGGCTTCTCCACTGCGGCGGAATCCAACGCGTTCTACCGCCGCAACCTGGCCGCCGGCCAGAAGGGTCTGTCGATCGCGTTCGACCTGGCGACCCACCGGGGGTACGACTCGGACAACCCGCGCGTGACCGGCGACGTCGGCATGGCGGGCGTGGCGGTCGACTCGATCCTCGACATGCGGCAACTGTTCGCGGGCATCCCGCTCGACCAGATGTCGGTGTCGATGACGATGAACGGCGCTGTCCTGCCGATCATGGCGTTCTACATCGTCGCGGCCGAGGAGCAGGGCGTCGCGCCCGCGCAACTCAACGGGACCATCCAGAACGACATCCTCAAGGAGTTCATGGTCCGCAACACGTACATCTACCCGCCGACGCCGTCCATGCGGATCATCTCCGAGATCTTCGCGTACACGACGGCCAACATGCCCAAGTTCAACCCGATCTCGATCTCCGGCTACCACATGCAGGAGGCGGGCGCGACGGCGGACCTGGAGATGGCATACACGCTGGCCGACGGCGTCGAGTACATCCGGGCGGGCGAGTCCGTCGGGTTGGCGGTCGACCAGTTCGCACCCCGGCTGTCCTTCTTCTGGGCGGCGGGCATGAACTTCTTCATGGAGGTCGCCAAGATGCGGGCCGCGCGCCTGCTGTGGGCGCGGCTCGTCCGGCAGTTCAACCCGCAAAACCCCAAGTCGATGAGCCTGCGTACGCACACGCAGACATCGGGCTGGTCGCTGACGGCGCAGGATGTGTACAACAACGTCGCCCGGACCTGCCTGGAGGCCATGGCCGCCACGCAGGGCCACACGCAGTCGCTGCACACCAACTCGCTGGACGAGGCCATCGCGCTGCCGACCGACTTCTCGGCCCGGATCGCGCGCAACACCCAGTTGTTCATCCAGCAGGAGTCCGGCACGTGCCGGTCGGTTGACCCGTGGGCGGGCAGTGCGTACGTCGAGAAGCTGACGTACGAGCTGGCCAAGCGCGGCTGGGCCCACATCCAGGAGGTCGAGCAGGCGGGCGGTATGGCGAAGGCCATCGAGGCGGGCATCCCCAAGATGCGCATCGAGGAGGCCGCCGCGCGGACCCAGGCCCGCATCGACTCGGGCCAGCAGACGGTGATCGGCGTCAACAAGTACCTCGTCGAGGACGATGTCCAGCCGGAGGTACGGAAGGTCGACAACACCGCTGTCCGCGAGGAACAGATCGCCAAGCTCAACCAACTACGGGCCGAGCGCGTCGAGGCCGACACCCAGGCGGCGCTGGAGAAGCTGACGTGGGCCTGCGCGAACCAGGATCCGACCGATCCGGAGCGCAACCTGCTCAAGCTGTCGATTGACGCGGCGCGGGCGAAGGCCAGCATCGGTGAGATCTCGGACGCGATGGAGAAGGTGTTCGGCCGGTTCACGGCCCAGATCCGGACGATCTCCGGGGTG
This sequence comes from Propionibacteriaceae bacterium, assembly GCA_031254155.1. Taxonomy (GTDB): domain Bacteria; phylum Actinomycetota; class Actinomycetes; order Propionibacteriales; family Propionibacteriaceae; genus WQYJ01. Next base: position 11,932 of record JAIRVA010000204.1, on the reverse strand, counting down.
TATTCGGCGGAGACCGGGTCGACGCCGGTGGTCGAGAAGGCGCGGGCGCTGGTCGAGGAGTTCGCGGAGAAGACCGGTCGCCGGCCGCGGATCCTGATCGCCAAGATGGGTCAGGACGGTCACGACCGGGGTCAGAAGGTGGTGTCGACCGCCTACGCCGACCTCGGGATGGACGTCGATGTGGGCCCGCTGTTCCAGACGCCGGCCGAGGTGGCGCGGCAGGCCGTGGACTCGGATGTGCACGTGGTCGGGGTCAGTTCGCTGGCGGCGGGCCACCTCGTGCTCGTACCGGCCCTGCGCGAGGAACTCGACAAGCTCGGCGGCCAGGACATCCTGATCACCGTCGGTGGCGTCATTCCGCCGTCTGACTTCGAGGAACTGTACGAGGATGGTGCCGTGGCGATCTACCCGCCGGGGACCATCATCCCCGACTCCGCCGTCGAGTTGATGGAGAAACTGCTGGCCAAGTAAGCCCAAGGCCACGATAGGGCGTGATTCGGCGGCATGATGCCGCGGGATCACGCCCTATCCCATAGCAGGACCCCTGCGGGTGGGTAAAGCGATAGGCTGAGGGTAAAGCGGTCGCGGGAGAGTGGGTGAGCTTATGCTGACGGCAACGGTTTCTAGCAAGGGCCAGATTGTGGTCCCTGCCGAACTCCGGCGGCGCCTCGGTCTCAAGGCAGGCGACACGGTCGTGTTCGACACGCGGGCCGATGACCAGGAGGCGGTTTTCCGGCGCCGCGAGACGTGGGACGAGCTCTCCGCCCGCTTTCACTCCTGGATCGCGCCCGGTACGCCGCCCCTGGAGGATGTTCACGCCTTCTACGAGACCCGGGAACCGAGGACGTGATGTCGCCCACCCTCGACACCAATCTGCTGTTGCGCCTCACGTTGCGGGATGTACCGGATCAGTACGAGGCAGTCAGAGAACTTGTCACGCGGCCGCGGGCTCGCTACCGTGTGACCAACACCGCGGTCAACGAGATGGTACACGCCCTCCAACACCACTACGGGCTGACGCGCCCGCAAACGGCGGCGGTCGTCCGCGCGCTGCTGTCCGACTCCGCAATTGAGGCTGACAAGGGATTTCTTGGATCGGTGATCCAGTGCTTCGTTGATCATCCCGCGATGTCGTACACCGATTGTTACCTGGCGGAGGAAGCTCGTACATCAGGCAATACTCCGCTGCTGACATTTGACCGTAAACTGGCGGCACAGCATGTTGCGGCCGAACTCGTGGTGCGGACGTAGAGCGCAATGTTCGCTGGCTTACTGGTGTTAGTCAGGCGAGAGGAGCGGGTGCGTCGCGTCGCACATCACGAACCCAGGATGTGCCATATTACGGGGGAGGCCTCGGCTCGATGATCTGAATTTTGTTAGGTAGAACTCCAGAAATTCGTTAAACAGAACATCGAAATATGGTTAGATAGATGGGTGGAGTACTCCCGCCGGATCGTGGATGACGAGCTCGACCAACTGCTGCCGTACTTGCCTGCCATCGCGCTCGAAGGGGCGAAGGGAGTGGGCAAGACTGCGACGGCCAGTGGGCGAGCGGCGGCGCACGTCGACCTGGCCAACCGGCGGCAGCGGCTGGTCATCGAGGCTGATCCGGTCGCGGTCACGGGCCTGCCCGAACCGACGTTCATCGATGAATGGCAGTTGGTGCCGGAGGTCTGGGATGTTGTGAAGACGAGCGTGGACGATCGTCCGACCGGCGGGCGTTTCTCGCTGGCGGGTTCGGCTGGCCCGACCAAGGACGTCCGCATCCACTCCGGCGCGGGCCGGATCGTCCGCCTAGCCGTCCGCCCGATGGTGATGCCGGAGAGAGGGTTGGTCGCACCCACGGTGTCGCTGGCGGCGCTCCTCGCAGGCCGGCCAGATCTGGGCGGTGTCTCGGAGTTACGGGTCGCCGACTACGTCGATGAGATCCTGCGGTCGGGTTTTCCGGCCGTACGAGCCCTCCCCGAGCAGGCGCGACGGGCGCAACTCGACTCCTACCTACAACGGATCGTTGATCATGATCTGGAGGAGAACGGAGCCAGAGTTCGGCGGCCCGCGGCGCTGACGGCCTGGTTGACCGCGTACGCCGCGGCCACTGCGACGACCGCCGCGTACACGACGATCCTCAACGCCGCGACGGCGGGGGAAGCCGAGAAACCTGCGCGGCAGACTGTCGCCACCTATCGCGAGGAACTCCTCCGCCTTTATATCCTTGACCCGGTCCCCGCCTGGACACCCGCGCTGTCGCCGCTCAAACGCCTCGGGCTGAGCCCCAAGCACCACCTCGTCGACCCGGCACTTGCGGCCAGGCTGCTGGGTGCCACGTCGGCGTCCTTGCTGCGGGGTGAGGGCGAGACGGTGGCCCCCGACTCGACGTTGCTGGGTGCGCTCTTCGAGTCGCTTGTCACCCAGACCGTCCGGGTCCTCGCCCAGGCCGCCGAGGCGTCAACGTACCACCTGCGTACCGGGGATGGTACCCACGAGATCGACCTGGTCGTGGAGGCCGCCGACCGGCGCGTTCTGGCGATTGAGGTCAAGCTTTCCGACAAGTGCGAAGACCGCGACACACGCCATCTGGCCTGGCTGAAGAGCCAGCTCGGTGGGCGAGTGGTTGACGCGATGGTGGTGAACACTGGCCCGGTGGCGTACCGGCGCCCGGACGGTGTTGCCGTCGTGCCCCTCGCTCTCCTCGGGCCGTGAGGACTGTACCACCACGGTGGTACAGTACGTACATGGCAACGACCTACCCGCGTGTTCAGGTGACCGTGACTCCAGAGGTGGCGGAGGCATTGGCGCGGGCCCGGACGCTGTGGCCCGGCCGGCCGGCCAGCCAGCTCATGGCGTCGCTGGCCACGGCGGGTGCGGAAGCGTTGGCGGAGCAAGGGGCGGCACGCCGGGCGATCCTGTGGGAGCATTTCGGGAGCCTGCGTGCCGCCTATCCGCCGAGGTACCTCGACGACCTGCGGGAGGATTGGTCGTGATCGTCCTCGACGCCTGCGTCGTGATCGCGTTCTTTCGGGCCGATGATCCCCACGCCACCGCGGCGCTGGAGATCGTGGACACCGAAGAAGAGTTGTACCTTCACCCGCTGACCCTGGCCGAATGTGCCGTCGGACCAGCCAAAACGGGTACGTTGGCGGACTTCCGGCGGGGGGTTCTCCGCCTGGGGTTGAACACGTGGGTACCGGATGACGGCCACTCGTACCGCCTCGCCATTCTGCGGGCGACCACCCCGTGCAAGCTCCCAGATTGCTGCGTCCTCGATACAGCCCGTACCCTTGGTGCCCGCCTGGCCACCTTCGATGCGGCGTTGGCCAAGGTCGCCCGGGCGGTGGGAGTCGAGGTCACACGCTGAAGGGGTTGAGTACGGTGACCCCCGTACCAGCGAAGTCGGACACGTTCCGCGTGACGACGGTGAGACCGAGCGCGAGGGCCGTGGCGGCGAGGAGGGAGTCGATGTCGCTCCGGTTGGCGGGCAGGTTCGCCCAGGCATAGGCCACAGCCCGGGTGATCGGGATAATCCGGGGTTCGTACGTTTCCTGAAGTCGTTCCAGCCAGGCCCCGATGCGCTGGGCTCTGGCGGTGGCGCCACGGGCTTCGAGGAGGACGAGGCCGCGGCGGAGTTCGGCGATGGTGAGTACGGACAAGCAGCACTCGGTGGGGTCGACCGTCGCGGACCAGTCGTAGCAGATGGGTACGAACCCGTCGGACTCACGACCACAACCGTCGTACCCCCGGCGCAGAGTCGAAGGCCGCATCGGCACTGACCAGGGTCGCGTCCTCCAGAACGGCCTGGGCGGCCAACATCCGGTCGAACGGGTCCTTGTGCGACCAGTCGAGGTGGCCGGCCAAGATGCCGTGCTCATCCGTGACGGGAAGGACGGTCGCGCGGAGACGCCGGATCGTCCGTACCCACGTCGCGAGCAGCCTCGTACGTCGTCACGGCTGGCCGGTAGGCAGCAGACCGGGTGTGATTTGGCGGCATCATGCCGCGGGATCACGCCCTGTCTTTAGGCGGCGAGCTTATCCTCGACGGTCCGGCGTAGCCAGCGGGAGATGCTCATCCCCTCGGCTGCCGCAGCCCGGACGATCTTCTCCTTCGTGGCGGTCGACACGACCAGTCGTACCACCGGCGATTGACTCCCATCCCCCGACAAGGACTTTCCGCCCGGGATGAGCCCGTACCGCCGGTCGATGCGGTCGTTCTCGTCTTCGACCAAGGCGTTGGTGAGGCGTACGCCAGTGGCGGCGTCGTGGACCACCTCGGCGTCCAAGTCGATCTCACCGGCGTAAACCAGTGCGTCCATGGTGCTGTTAGTCATTCCACTTCCTCTCTCGGGTCCATTCGGCAGGCATTGCATGAATGATAATGATGAGGTCAGGGTCTTCCAGAGCCCGTTTGCCGACTATCCGAAGGTGGGTACCAGTCGGGTCAGGGCCAAAGATGATGATTCGGCCAGGTTCTGTCGACTCATCAATCGCTGTTGCATGGGCCAACGCGTGGATTAGACGGTTCTTGCTGACCCCGTGGGATCTCGCGTGGCTCGCGATTTTGAACCTCATGAGACCAGCATATGCCATATCACGGCAAAGATCGGTCGCTCGTCCAGTCCGCGTTTTCATACTTTCGCGGCCGCGGCCGCCGTACCCAGGTCTAAAACCCGAAGTGGGGGCCGGCGGGGAGGAGGTCGCGGGCAGGCTCGGCGTAGTCGATCCCCCGGATGTACCCGCCATCGACGTGGAAGCTTGTCACCGACGCCAAGGTACATTCGCGCTTACGGGGATCGTGCCAGAGGTGTTTGCCCTCGGCCAACAACCGGGCGACCCAGATGGGCAGTTGGTGCGAGACGAGGGCGGCTTGGCCGCCCAGGCCGACGGTTTCCGCGGCGGCGAGGATGCCGGCGGTCATACGGCGGGCGATGTCGGCGTATGGCTCACCCCAACTCGGGCGGAAGGGGTCCGTCAGGTACCGCCAGTTCCGCGGCGACTTCGCCGCCGCGCCGGTGGAGCCCATGACCTGGCCCGCGAACACGTTGCCAGCCTCGATGAGTCGGGTGTCGGTTACGACGTCGACGAGGGGAAACAGAGCCGCGATGGGTCGCATCGACTCCTGCGCCCGCTCCAGCGGGGAACAACGGAGATGGGTGATCGGCAGATCAGCAAAGAATGTCGCGGCTTGCTCGGCCATCTGGCGTCCGAGACCGGACAGGTGGTAGCCGGGCAACCGCTCGTACAGTACGCCCCTCGGATTATCGACTTGACCGTGGCGCATCACATGAACTATTGCCATGAGGTTCCTTGACGGAACGGCCGCGGCCGTCTTAGCGGCCCGCGCGACGACGCTGGATACGCGTCTTCTTCAGCAGCTTGCGGTGCTTCTTCTTCGCCATACGCTTGCGGCGCTTTTTGATGACCGAACCCACTGTTGACCTTCCTGTCGGGGCAATCCCAAACGAGTCGACCCATTGCCGACTGACAAATAATCCTACCGCGCGGCGCGGCCAGGGCCAAAACGAGTCCGTAAACGGTACGTCAGCTATCGGTTACGCTCGCCCGATCTCAAGGGATCGCCGGTAGCACCGCTCCATGGCGTCGTAGAACGCCGCGGCAACGCCATGGTCGTCCAGCGCCCGGAGGGCCGCCGCCGTCGTACCGCCCGGCGACGTGACGTTTTCCTTCAGTACGGTGGGGTGCTGGCCGGACTCGGCCAGGAGCTTCGCCGACCCGACGAAGGTCTGCGCGGTGAGGGCGGTCGCCGCCGCACGGGTGAGCCCGAGCAGGACGCCAGCGTCGATCATGGCCTGCGCGACGTACATGAGGTACGCCGGCCCCGACCCGTGGACGGCCGTCGCCGCGTCGATGTCCGCCTCCTGGATGACCATCGTCTTCCCGACCGCGCCCAGGATTCGCTCCGCCTCGACAAGGTGCGCCGGCGTCGCGGCCGTACCGCCCGCGATCACCGCCATACCCTCGCCGACCAGGGCGGCCGTGTTGGGCATGACCCGGACCACCGGTTGTCCGGCGGGGAGGTGGGCCTCAAGCGTTCCGCAGGTGAGACCGGCGGCGATGGAGATGATGAGAGTACGGGGGTCGAGAACGGGGGACACCTCGTCCAGGACCGCGCACACATCATGGGGTTTGACAACGACTAACACGGCGTCAGCACCGTCCACGGCCGCGCGGGCCGTCCCGGTGATGACCCCGTACTTCGCCGTGATCTCGTCCCGGCGTGCGGCCCGGCTCTCGGCGACCCGGATCTCCGCCGGGTCCCAGCCCGCCGCGACGAGCCCGGCGAGCAGGGCCTCACCCATCATCCCCGCGCCGAGCAGGCCAATCATCGCGCCCCCACCAGCACTTCGAGGATCTGGACGGCGTTGAGTGCCGCCCCCTTGCGCAGGTTGTCGTTCGAGACGAACATGACGAGCCCGTACCCCGGCCGGGCCGACTGGTCGGGCCGGATGCGGCCCGCGTACGCCGGGTCCTGGCCGGCGGCGAGGCGGGGGGTCGGGATGTCGGCCAGCGCGACCCCGGGGGCCCCGGCGAGCACCGCGCGCGCCTCGTCGGGCGTGATCGGGTTGGCGAACTCGGCGTGGACCACGAGGGAGTGGCCGGTGAAGACGGGGATCCGGACGCAGGTGGCGGCCACCAGGAGATCCGGGATGTGCAGGATCTTGCGGGACTCGGAGCGCAGCTTGATCTCCTCGTCGGTCTCGTCGAAACCGTCGTCGACGAAGTTACCGATGACCGGGACGGCGTTGTAGGCGATGGGGACCGCGAACGGGGTGGGGTCGGCGGGCTGGTTGATCCGCCCGTCGTACGTCAGCCCGGCCGGATCGGCCATCGCCGCCGTTTGCTCCGTCAGCGCCCGGACGCCCTTGACGCCGGCGCCGGAGACGGCCTGGTAGGTGGCCGCGGCCAGGCGGACGAGCCCCGCCGCGTCGTGCAGCGGCTTGAGAACCGGCATGACCGCCATCGTGGAGCAGTTGGGGTTGGCAACGATGCCCTTGGGCGTGACGAGCGCGTCACCGGGGTTCACCTCGGCGACGACGAGCGGTACGTCGGGGTCCATCCGCCAGGCGGAACTGTTGTCGACCACGGTGGCACCCGCCGCCGCGACCAGCGGCGCGTACTGTTTCGACATCGACCCGCCGGCGGAAAACAGCGCCAGGTCGAGCCCGGAGAAGTCGGCGGTCGCAGTGTCCTCGATCACTACCTCGGTCCCCTTCCAGGGGAGGGTCTGGCCGGCCGACCGCGCGGTGGCGAAGAAGCGTACCTTGTCAACCGGGAAATTCCGCTCGACGAGGATCTGCCGCATGACGTACCCGACCTGCCCGGAGGCACCAAAAACACCAAGATTCATGCGGACAAGATTACTCCTTTGGCCGCCACGCATAGCACCTATCCACACTGGGGACCTGGGGACCTGGGGAACTGGGGAACTGGGGACCGCGTACCTTGGGACGGGCTAGAGTGAGTACATGACCGTACCAACTATCACACTTAATCAGGGTAACGCCATCCCGCAGCTAGGGTTCGGCGTGTTCAAGGTACCGCCGGACGTGACCCAGGGGATCGTCGAGGAGGCGCTGGCCGCCGGGTACCGCCACCTCGACACCGCCAAGCACTACCAGAACGAGGCCGAGGTCGGCCGCGCGATCCGCGCCTCCGGTATCCCGCGCGAGCAACTGTTCGTCACCACCAAGCTGTGGAACGAGGATCACCGGGCCGGGGACATCCGCGGGGGGTACGAGCGGAGCCTCGCCACGCTCGACATCGGCTACGTCGACCTGTACCTCATCCATTGGCCGCTGCCGGCGCTGGAGAAGTACGTGGGTGCGTGGGAGCAACTGGCCGAGTTCAAGGCCGAGGGTCTGACGCGGGCCATCGGGGTGTCCAACTTCCAGATCGCTCACCTCGAGCGGATCATCGCCGCGACCGGCGTCGTACCCGCCGTCGACCAGGTCGAACTCCACCCCCTGTTCCAGCAGCGGCCCCTGCGGGCGTTCCTCGCCGGGCACGGTATCGCCGTCGAGGCTTGGGGACCGCTCGGCCAGGCGAAGTTCGATCTGGCCCAGCCGCCCATCGCTGCCGCCGCGGCCGCCCACCACAAGTCGCTCGCCCAGGTCATCCTGCGCTGGCACCTGCAGTCGGGGACGATTGTGATCCCCAAGGCCAGTACGCGGGTGCACATGGACGAGAACCTCAACGTCTTCGACTTCGACCTGACGTCGGCGGAGATGGCCGCCATCGACGCGCTAGACACCAACCGCCGCCTATCCGGCGACCCCGACACAACCAACTAACCCGCCCTGTACTACCCCCTGTCCCCCCCTCTATCCCGCGAAAGCATGAAAACGCGCTGAAAACCGGCGTGAAACCGACCGCAATCACACAAACGCGGAGAGGGGACGGGGAGGAGGATCAGCGCACGTACCCACCAGTGTGGATAACGATGCCGGTGTACGTGACCGTGATGGTGGAATCCGCCGGGGTGAGCGGGGTCAGGACCAGCGCCCCGGTGGCCGCGACCGTGGCCTTGTCGACGACGTAGCCCGGGACGACCGGGGTGTCGACCGCGGGCGCGCCCTCGCTGCGGTACGTCGCGACGCCCGCGTCATCGATGACGACCGTCCAGGTCAGCGTCTGGGTGACCGGCGCCGGAGTTTTGGCGCCCGCACCCTGGTAGGCGATGGTCCGGACGGTCAGGTACGTCCCGGTGAAGGAGACCTTGACGACCGAGTCGGCGGGCTTGTCGGCGCTTGTCAGTACGCCGGTCGCCGGTACGGACGTCTGATCCGGGGTCCAGCCGTCGACCGTGGGGGTCTGGGCCTCGGGGTACCCCTGGGCGGCGTACGAAACCGCGCCGGTGGCCGGGTTGACCACCGCGGCCCACGTCAACGTCTGCACAACCGGCGCCGGGTTCTTGTCGCCCGCGCCCTGGTAGATGATCGTACGGGTCGAGGTGGCGTACGCGACGTAGGTGACGGTGACCGTCGAATTCGCGGGCTTGGTTGCGCTGGTGAGCGCACCCGTGGCGGGTACGGTGGCCGTGACCGCGGTGTAACCCGCGACGACGGGGCTGGCCGCGGCCGGGTACCCCGCCGACTCGTAGGTGATCGCGCCCGCGGCGTCGACCACCGCTGTCCACGTCAACTCCTGGACAACGTGCGCCGGGGTCGCGGCCCCCGCGCCGGCGTACGTGATTGTCCGCGTCGTCGTGACGGAACCGGTGTAGTTGATGGTGACCGTCTCATTGGCCGGTTTGGTCGTGGTCGTCGCGGCAAACTGGGCCGGGGTGGACGGGATGTCCGCCGACCAGTCCGCGATGACCGGGCTCTGGACCGGGTCGTACCCACTCCCGCGGTACGTCGTGACGCCCGTCGCGGCGTCCGTCGCGACGGCCCAGACCTGGGTCTGGATAACCTGGGCGGGGGTCAGGTGGCCAGCGCCGGTGTACGTGATGGTCCGCGTCGTCGTGAGGGTTGACGTGGTCACGTGGTGGGTGAGGTGGACGGTCACGACTTGGTCGGCCATCGGATTGTCGTCGTACGTTGTCGCACCCGTGATCGCGGCCACCTCGTACCCCGCCGGCGCACCGGCCTGGGCATCGGCCGTCGTGAAGACGATCGGGTCCCCCGCGAGCCCGGTGAGTGTCGTCACCGTACCCGCCACCGGGGTGACCGCCGCGCCGCTCGCGTTGTCATCGACGAACTCGACGGTGGCGGTTTGCATGACGACCTCCTCGGGGGCGAGCAGGCGCTCCTCGAAGACCAGACTCTCGGACGCCCCGGCGGCCAGGTCGCGGTTCGCCAGGGTAAACGTCACGGTGGAGTCGGCGCCCGTGAGGAGGGTCGTCCCCGGGGCCTGGCCGTTGACGTCGACAAAGTTCCGGTGCAGCGCGGGCGGCGAGTACGGCCCGGTTTCCATCAGATCGCCCTTGTCCATGTCCAAATAGAGTCTAAAACCACCATTGTCAATATAGGCCGAGTCGGTGCCGTTGGCGACGACCGGGATGTTGTCGGCGGGCTGGCTCGTCCCGCCCAGCCAGGTGTCCAGCAGGGCCATGAAACCGATGTCCGTCAGCGTGGCACCGCTGGTATTGGTGAACGTCAGGTGGTGGATGACCCGCCCGTTGCTGGTGATGTCGAGCACCTCGCTGTAGGTCAGTTGCGGCGCCGTCCCGCCCTGACCCGCGAGGGTGGCCGTACCGGTGTAGGCGATGGCGAGGGAGCCCGCGCTAGTTTTCTTGTAGTAGGCGAGGCTGCTTGCGTTCAGCTGGATCTCGAGCCAGTTCCCGTTGCCCGTCCGGTACCAGATCACGCTTGAGGCCGCCGAACCGTCGCGGAACGAGTACGACCAAGTGCCGGAGTCGCTTGTGACCAGGTTGGCGACAAGGAGCTTCGCCGCCGTACCGGTCTCGCCGTACAGGTTGGACGGCGAGTTGACCTGGACGGAGTAGTCGATGTCGTTGCGGGTGAACGCCACCGATCCGAGGGAACTTCCGTTGCTGATGCCGCTGAGGGCGCTGCCCCACCCGCTGAAGTTCAGACTCCCGTCCGCGTTCTGCGGTGTCGAGTCGTACCCCAGCAGCGGGTCCCCGGCCTGCACCAGGGGCGTACTTGCGAAACCAGAAATTGCTACTGCCCCCGCAAGGGCAAGTGTGATCATGCGACGCCGCATCACGGTACCACCTTCCGACCCGTTCGCCCCGAGAATAGATGTCATCATTCTTGCATGACAGTATCATCTTGACCAAATTTTGTACCACGGCGATATATCTGGGCGGGGTATGGCGGTATAGCCGGGCGGGGTAAGCGGCGTGGTCAGACGGGGTACGACGGGGTGTCCGGCGGGGTGTCCGGACGGGGTACGGCGGGGTGTACGACGGGGTGCGCCGGGGTATCCGGGCCGGATGTGGCGGGTCAGGTACCGTGGGCAAGCCTGCGGAGGTCGTCGTTTGTGGGATTGCGGTCGGTTTTCCGCCCGTTCTCGGCGCGTTTTCATGCTTTCGCGGAAAAAGGGAGGGGGCAGCCGGGCAGCCGGGCAGGCGGGCAGTTGGGCAGTTGGTCAGTTGGTTACGATTTCGTCGGGGTAGGGCCAGGTTTGGAGGCCGCCCATGTCGTAGATGTTGGTGTAACCCAGGTTGACTAGGGTGTGGGCGGCGGTGGCACTACGGACCCCGCTACGGCAGTACGTGATGATGACGGCGGCCTGATCCGGTAGTTTGGCGGCGGCTTGGTCGGCGATGGTGTCCACGGGGATCAGGACGGCGCCTTTGAGGTGTCCGTCCGCGTACTCGGACTGCGTGCGGACATCCACGATGGTGACCGCTTCGCCGGCGTCCAGCTTGGCTTTGACGTCCTGGACACTGATGGAGTGGTACGCGGCCATCACACTGCCCGACGGACCAGTCGTCCGAGTCGACCCGGCCGGACTGCCCGTCGTACCCGTCGTACCCGACGACGCGCTACTCGTACATCCGGCCAACCCCAGCCCGACACACAACAGGGCCACAAGCAAAGCTTTCTTCATGGGGTCTCCCTCCGGGTGGACAGACCCAGGATAGCAGGAAGGTGAACAGTGACGCCGTGTGCACGAACACACCGGCAGGGTGACCCTGCTCGGCACATCTGCACCCGTGCACACGTGCGCACTGTCGACATTCACCGCCAGTCCGCAGGAACACTGCTTGCCCAGAGGTGGGCTGGATCACACCAGCAGCAGTTCCCGGTCAACGGCCGAACGCAGGATCTCGGACCGGGTCCGCTTCTCAGTCTCGGCCTTGAGGTCGAGCTGAGCCAGCTTCTGCCGGTCCATCCTGAATTGTACGGCCACTGCGGGCTCGTCGGCGATCACCAACGGGTGACCGGCCGGTCGGCCAGATGGAGTCCGGGACCTACGCGGTCGGTCGACTCCAACTTGGGTGGTGGTT
>JAIRVA010000115.1 GCA_031254155.1 Propionibacteriaceae bacterium | reverse complement strand
CGGAAAGGAAACTGATGTTTGAGATCGATTCGCGGATCAATCCCGAGTTGCTGCCCGTGGCATGGCTGATCGGGCACTGGGAGGGGACCGGGAACGGTCGCGAACTTGGTGGCGACGACTTCCAGTTCACCGTCCAGGCCGACTTCACCGAGAACGGCGGCAACTACCTACACTACATCTTGCAGCTCTTCGAGACGGACGAGGAAGGCCGGCCCGTCCAGTCGCTCGGGATGGAGACCGGCTTCTGGCGGCCCAAGACGGCGGGCGATATCGAGGTGATCATCGCCCAGCCCGAGGGGGTGGTGGAGGTCTACCTCGGCCGGGTGGACGGCGCCAAGATTGAGCTCACGACCGACGTCGTCGCCCGGACAGACACCGCGGAGGTGCCGGAGACCGGCGGGCACCGGTTGTACGGCCAGGTCGAGTCCGACCTCCTGTTCACGTACGACCGGGGTACGGAGGCCCACGACCTCGAGCCGTACATCTGGGCGCGGCTGAAGCGGGTCTGAAGCCGGTGCGGGTACCCGTTGACACCGGCGCCGACGCCGGGCTCGCCTGGCACTACGGCGACCCGTTGCGCGAGCAGCGTTACCTTGACCGGGACGGGGTCGTGGATCTTGGCAACCGCGAAGTGGTCCGGATCGAGGGCGGTGACCGGGCGGAGTTCTTGCACCTGCTGGGTACGCAGCGGCTCGACCGCCTCACGCCGGGCGTGACCGCGTCGACGTGGTTTCTCGACGCCCAGGGCCATATCACGAGCTTCCTGGCCCTCGTGGCCGCACCGGACGCGGTCTGGGGGTGGACCGAGCCGGGGTGCGGCGCGGCGCTCGTGGACTTCCTCAACCGGCGCCGTTTCCGGATGGACGTGCGGGCGACGATGTGTCCCGGTCTCGCGGTCGTCTGGAGCGCCCGGCCAGGGGAGGGGATCGTCCGGTCCGGGACGCCGAACTGTCTGGGGGGGTACGAACTCCTCGTGCCGCGGGAGCGGGTGGCTGACTGCCTGGCGACGGGCTCGCCGGCGGGGCTCTGGGCGTACACCGCCCGACGGATCGCCGCCGGGGTGCCCCGGCTGGGCGCCGACACCGACAAGCGGACATTGCCGAACGAGGTGGGCGTACCCTCGGAGTGCGTCGCCCTCGACAAGGGATGTTATCCGGGTCAGGAAACGGTCGCGAAGACCAACTCGCGCGGCGCCCCGCCCCGGCGGCTGGTCCGCCTGCACCTCGACGGCTCGACCGAACTCAGGGTCGCGCCGGGCACACCCGTCGTGGCGGACGGGGCGGACGTGGGATTCGTCGGTTCGGCCTCGTACCACTACCACCTCGGACCCATCGCGCTTGCCCTGGTCAAGCGGTCAACGGGCGAGGCGGTGACGGTGGCCGGCGTGCCGGCGCGGGTTGAGAGCCTCGGGCCACCCCGGCCGGGTGTCAGACCGCTTCCAGGCCGGATTGGGTGAACTCGCTCTCGTAGTCGGTCCCACGGGCGCGGTCCCAGGACTCGCGGATCTCACGTTCGGCGTGGGCGCGGCCCACCCAGATGGCGCCTTCGACGGACTTGCCCGGTTCGAGGTCCTTGTAGACCGAGAAGAAGTGCTCGATCTCAAGCAGCGTCAGATCCGGGAGGTCGGTCAGCTCGCGGATGCCTGACTGGCGCTGGTCAGCGGTGGCAATGCACAAGACCTTGTCATCCCCGCCTTTCTCGTCGGTCATGCGGAACATCCCGATCGCGCGGCACTCGATGAGGGCACCGGGGAAGGTCGGCTCCTGCAGGATGACCATCGCGTCGAGCGGATCGCCGTCCAGCCCGAGCGTGCCCTCGATGAAGCCGTAATCGTTGGGGTACTGCGTCGAGGTGAACAACGTCCGGTCCAAGCGGATCCGCCCGGTGTGGTGATCCATCTCGTACTTGTTCTTCGTCCCTTTCGGGATCTCAATGGTGACATCGAAGTGGATGGCAGGTTCGATGTGCGGGTGCTGGAATGTGGCCACGGTGCCTCCTGGCGCTCGAAATTTTAGTCTCAGATAGTCTACTGGTTGTGCCCGCCCGGCGTACAGTCTGCTTAACGCCAGTTGATGACATCATCGATCTTCAGGTTCGCGTCGTAACAGCCGATCATGATCTGGGCGTGGGCCAGGGAGAGGTTTTGGCCGCCCGTCTGCTTGTTGTGCGACGACAACAGGGCGTTGATGGTGTTGTCCTGCTTGCTGAGCGACATGGAGTTGAACTGTGAGCAGGTGACATCCTTCGCCGCCGATTCCGCGGCGCACCCCCGGAAAATGAAGACGGCGGCGACGATGACCACGATGCCAATGATGATGTATTTGCCGAAGCCAAAGATGATCTCCCCGCGGTTGAACGCCTTGGAGACCCCGCTCTCGCCCTCGGACTTCCAGGCGTCCTTGAGGTCGGCGGAGAACCCCTGCGCCACTTCCGCCACACCTTGTTTCAGTTCGCCCCGCAGCGTCGACGGCGGGGTCGTCCGCGGTACGGCAAGGGGTCCGGCCGGGGGTTCGGCAGGGGTGGGCGGTACGACGGGGGTGGCTGGTACAACCGGTACAACCGGAGCCGGCGCCACGTCGAGGCCCAGGGGGGCGAAGACGGTGGCATCGAGGGGGTCCGCCGTGTCGCCGAGGCGGGTCGCGACGGCGGCCTTCGTGGCGTCGTCACCTTGGCCTTGGAGCCACTCCAACAGCCCGGGGTAGGCCTGCGGATGCGCGGCCACGAGGGGGCGGAGCGAGCTGTGGTATTGCGCGATGGTCGCCAGGTCCGTGGCTGAAGTCTGCGGATCGGTGACGGCGGCCGTCGCCGCCTGGGGGTTAGTGAGATCGATCATGGCGCCTCTCTCCAGCGGGTCGAATTCTTCTGGCAGTTTCCCACACTCGCGGTACCCGCTGTCAATGGGGAAAGATCTCCATGCCGGCCCGCCAGTATTGACGGGTACCGAACCGGGTGGTATATATGTATCTGTCATTGTGGGTGACAAAGTGGGGGACGACCGGGGCCGGGGGGCCGTGGGGTCGGCAGCATATGGCTTGCCAGTTGTCGCGTGTGCGACTCGCTCAACCAGTGTCACTTTGCAGGTGACGTGGCTTTCTGCCGCGCCGCCGACGACCAAGTGCAGACATCGGCTGCGGAAGACTGGGGGGTCCAGATAATGGGGAGTAATGCGTCGTTGACAACGCCGGACAGGTCCGGAATGGTCAGTCGATCCGGAAAACGGTGGGCCAAACCGGTCACCGTACTCACATCGTTCACACTCATGGTCGGGGGGTTGTTCCTCGGCAACACGCTGCTGGCCGCGCCGGCCAGCGCGGCCGCGAAGCAGGGTGTCATCACTGACACCGGCGGCTGGCACTCGGCGCAACCCGTCGGTGCCGCCCTGACCGCGCCGATGACGCCGATTGACAGCGGCACGCTGTACGGTGTGTCGTACAACGACTACGGTACGATCCTGACGTTCGCCCGCGACGGTGCGGCGCCGAACAAGGCCGGCCAGCAACTGATCGCGCACGGCAACGCGGCGTTGGCGGGGATGGAAAGCAACCCGCTGTCGACGATCGCGGTCGATGCTGATCCCTACGGCACGCGCGGGCAGAAGTACGCCTACCTCTGGGGCTGGGACTTCATCAACTACATCACCCCCGCCCAGCGGACGGCGTTGGGCATCACCGCGAACCCGGCCAACTACTCGCCGGTCTTCCGGTTCGCGCCGGGCGCCACGGTCCCGGACATCCTCATGGTGCCGAACTCGGCGGCCCTCGGCCGGACGACGGCCGGCGGGTACAACTACTGGTCGGGCGGCGAGGTCATCCAGAAGACCGGCGAGATCTTCTTCAGCGACGGCGAGTGCAGCACGTTGCAGGGCATGTACTCGATGATGATCCTTAATCCTACGACGGGCGCGTACAACTTCTCCGACCGGATCCAGCCGCTGACTACATCGGATGCGATCTTCGGCGAGAGCACCGGCCCCGGCTGCGGCCTTCAGGGGTACGTGTCGTCCGACTTCGCGCTGGACGCCCTGGGCGACGCGTACATCCAGGTCGTGTCGACATCGGCCGCCCCGGCGTTCGGGCTGGGCGCGGCGAGCCGGGTCTGGCTCGTCAAGGTCGTGCCGGGTGAGAATGGCGCGCCCTGGACGTACAACCTGGTGACCCCGATCCAGGCCGGCCCGTCGCAGGGCGGCGGCGCGGCCACCTATGCGGCCGGCGGGACCTACAACTACGGTTCGGCCTTCTACCAGGGCATGTTGTACGTGACGGAGTACCAGGCGGGTGGCCAGCTGATCCAGGTCAACCCGATGTCCGGCTACGCCTACAACATGAGCGGTGCCGCCATGGGCACCGTGCAGACCTACATGCAGGACCTCGCGACGGGCCAGACGGCCCGGGTCGTCCAGGGTCACGTCTACAACGACGCCAACGCCAGCGGGACGATCGACAGCAGCGAGGCTGGTTTGTCCGGCCAGACCGTCGCCCTCTACCTGAAGAACGCGTCGGGGACGTTTGTGTATCAGGGCCAGCGGACGACGGACGGGTCGGGCAACTACTCGTTCCTGGTGGCCGGCAACGGCGACTACATCGTGCGGCTCGTCCAGCCGCAGATCGACGGCGTCAACGCGCTGCAGACCTACGCCTTGGCTGGCGGGAAGCTGAACCCGGTTGTCGCGAAGTGCGCGAACGGCGATGTCACGGCGGCCGGCGTCTGCGAGGGCGCGCTCGTCCAGCCGGCGCCCGATCCGGCGCTGCCGACCGGCCTCGCCGCCGCGGGTACGGACACCGCGACACAACCGGGTGCGATGGCGATGTACTCCACGATTGCGATCACGACGGACCAGGAGGTCGCGAACGCCGACTTCGGTGTCACGACCGCCGGGTCGTACGGTGATGCCCACGCCGGTCCCGCGACGGGCAGCACTGTGCCGGTCCACCTCAACGGCCCGGCGCCCAAGGTCCAACTGGGGGCGACGATGGGCGTGTACGCCGGCCCGGCCGCCGATAATGCCGCCCACAACGGGACGGACGACGGTCTGTACTTCGACTCCTACGCCGGCCCGGTCCCGCTCGCGGGCACGGTGCTGGCAGCGACCGAGGCGTACACCCTGGTGGGCGATGTCACCGGTTCCCAGGCCAGCTCGGCGAAAGTCACCGGCTGGGCGACGGGGGCGGGTAACGACACCTGGGCCGCCGCTCCGGCGTGGCAGCCGACGGTGAGCGGGGGCAAAGCGACGGGAACATTCCAGTTCCAGACCGCCGGAGTGATGTCCGGCGCGCCGGTCGTCCAGTTCCGCGCCGACGCCTCGACGGTCCCGCAGGCCGGGCCGACGAACACGGGTGATTACTGGTCGGCGACCGGCTGGACGACCCCGGGCGAGATTGAGGACTACGCGTTCACGGTCGCCGATGCGGTGTACCGACCGGCGGCCCGGACGACCGGGGGCACCGGGACGTTCACCGTTGGCGGGGCTCCGCTGACTGCGGACAACACCACCCTGACGGTCGGGCCGGGTACCGGTGTCGCAGCCGGCCAGGCGGTCAGCCTCACAGCGACCGTACCTGACCCGGCGTGGTTCGTCGCTGGCGTCACGATCAAAGACACCGTGACCGGGGCGGTCGTGGCGACGCCCGCGCTGACACTGTCGGCCAGCGGCGCCCAGTTCTCGTACACCCCGGCGCCCGCCTCGGACGTCATCGTCGAGGTGACGTACTCCAAGAATCCGGACGCGGCCAAATCCACGCTTACACTGGACAAGACCTCGACCACCGTGGGGACCGGCATCACGGGTACCGTGACCGTCCTGGCGGCGGATTCGACGCCGCTGCAGGGCGTGCCGGTGACCTTCAGCACGGCCTCCTCGGCGACGAAGATCGACGGGGCCAACTCCTGTCTGACCAATGCCCAGGGCCAGTGCTCGGGCCAGATCACCTCGGATGCCGCGGGGGTGTACCCGAAGGAGTTCTCCGCGCGGGTGTCCGTCAGTGGTACGCCGACGGACGTGACGGGTTCGCCGGCGGATGTCACCTTCCTCCCCGATCTGGTCGATCCGGACAACTGCACGTTCACGATCACTCCGGAGGCGAACTTGGCCGACGACAAGACGTGGGTCTCGGTCGACAGTTCGGACGGCTACACCGGTACGCTGGTCGCGCGCGACAGCCACAACAACCTGGTGACGAACCTCACGGCGGCGGACATCCACTTCGCGGCCTCGGCGTCCTACGTGCTGGTGTCGGCGCCGGCTCCCGCCGGGGCTGGTACCTGGACGGCGACCTTCACCTCCAAGAAGGTGGACGCCACGACCACCGCGTCGCTCACGGTCGGCGGCCGCACCATTGGGGAGGCGTTGCCGATCCCGTTCGTGGCGGGCCCGCCAGTCATTGGTGAGTGCACGGATCCGCTCGACGGGTCGCTGAAGCCGGGCACGCACCTCGTGGCGGCGCCGACGACCCTGGGGGCCGGCGGGACGTCGACCGCGACGGCGTACGTGACAGACCGCTACTGCAACCCGGTCGAGGACGAGCCCGTGACCTTCGGTCTGGAGCCGGGGTCGAGCGCGGTGTTGACAGTTGTCAACGGTACGACGGACGCGAACGGCACGGCCGTCGCGACGGTGGCCGACGATGCTGCTGAGCCGGTCCGGGTGCACGCCACGATCATGTACCAGGGTCAGGACACGGATATCGCCCTGTCGCCCGTGACGGTGACGTTCACCGAGGGCGGGGTCGATCCGACGCTGTCGACCTTCACGGTGTCGCCGGTCCCGGTGCTGGCAGACGACTCGACGTGGGTGACGGCGGACGGTGTGGCGGCGTACACGGGGACGTTCACGGCCATGGACCGCAAGCGGAACCTGTTGTCGAACCTCACGCCGACGGACATTGTGTTTGCGGCGACGGGGTCGGTGACCGTGTCGACGCCGGTTCACAACGCGGGCAACGGCCGGTACACGGTGACGTTCACGTCGAAGGTGGCGTCGGCGGATCCGCTGGCGTCGTTGAAATACCAAAACGGCCCGATCGGGACGGCGTTGCCGATCCCGTTCGTGGCGGGCCCGCCAGTCATTGGTGAGTGCACGGATCCGATCGACGGGTCGACGAAACCGGGGACGCACCTCGAGGCCGATCCGATGAGTCCGGCGATCGGCGAGACCGCCGACGTGACGGCGTACGTCACGGATGCGAACTGCAACCCCGTCAAGGGCGAGCCTGTCACCTTCAGCCTCGGCGGCCAGACACAGGCCGCGCTGGCCGTGATCCAGGCGGTGACCGATCCAGCCGGGAAAGCGTACGCGACGGTCGACGACACCACGGCTGAAGCCGTCCCCGTGCACGCCACGATCATGTACCAGGGCCGGGACACCGACATCGCCCGCTCGCCGCTCACCATCACGTTCAAGGAGGGGGACGTCGACTTCACGCTGTCCACGTTCACCGTCTCGCCGGCGGCGGACCTCGCTGACAAGACCACCTGGGTCGAGGATAACGGCGTGGCGGCGTACACCGGCACGTTCACAGCCAAGGACTCGCGGGGTAACCCGCTGAACCAACTCGTTCTCGGCAACATCGTGTTCGACAAGTCGAGTACCGCGGTGACGATGACGGCCGTCACTCGTACGGGCCCCGGGACGTACACGGTCGAGTACACCTCGAAGGTCGCGGACGCCACCACGACGGCGTCGCTGACCTACCAGAACCGGCCCGTCGGTGATCTCCTGCCGATCCCGTTCAAGACGGGTAAGGCTGTTCCCGGCGAGTGTACGGACCCGTACGACGGGTCGCGGCAGCCGGGTACCCACCTGGCGGCGGCGCCGACGAACCCCACCGCGGGTAGTACGGCGACCGCGACGGCCTACGTGACGGACTTCTACTGCAACCCGGTCGAGGGCGAGGCGGTCACCTTCACCATCGACCCGGGGACCGCGGCCAAGCTGACGGTCACGCGGGGGATCACGGCGGCGGACGGCACGGCGACGGCGACCGTTTCTGACACGGTGGCCGAGCCCGTCAAGGTGCACGCCAGCATCCTGGTGGACGACGTGGCGGCCGAAATTAGCCAGTCCCCGGTGACGATCACTTTCGTGCCCGGTCCGCTGAGCACGACCCGCTCGCTGTTCACCATCACCCCGACGGCCAACCTCACGGACAAGACCACGTGGGTGGCGGCGGACGGCCGGGCGGCGTACACGGGTACGCTGACGGCCAAGGATGCGGGGGGGAACCTGCGCACCGATGTGGCGGTGGCCGACATCACGTTCGCGGCGTCAAGCGCCAACGTCACGGTGTCGTCGCCGGTGGTCAACCACCATGACGGCACGTACACGGTGACCTTCACGACGAAGGTCGCGGCGGCGGCGATAACGGCGACGGTGAAGTACGCCGGGCAGCGCGTGGGCGGCGTACTGCCGATCCCGTTCGCCGCCGGGCCGGGCGTGCCGGGCGACTGCACGGACCCCGTGACCGGTCAGCAGCGCGAAGGGACCTTCCTGGCCGCCGACCCGCTCCGCGTGCAGATCCCGGGGCCGTCTCACGTGACCGCGACGGTCGTCGACGCGAACTGTAACCCCGTTCCCGATGAGCCGGTGGACTTCTGGCTGGGCGACGGCAGCAGCGCGTTGCTCGTCGTCCAGCAGGGGACGACTGACGCGGCCGGGTTGGCGTTGGCGCAGGTGTCTGATGCCACCGTCGAGGCGGTCCAGGTCCACGCCAAGATCGCGGCCGGCGAGGTCTACCGGTCGCCCGTCGCGTCGAAGCAGCCGGTCACCGTGGCCTTCGTCGACGACCAGGTGCCCCCGGCCCCGGTCATCGGCAGCCCCGCGACCAACACGGTGACGAAGGCGAAACCGCTCGTCATCAGCGGTACGGGTGAGGCCGGGAAGCTCCTGACCGTCTGGGTCGGCGAATCGAAGGTCTGTGGGACGACGGTCGGTGCGACCGGGAACTGGACTTGCTCGAAGGCCCTGCTCGACGGGACATACGTTCTGTACGCGACGCAGCGGACCGCCACGTCGGACGATTCGGCCTCGTCGAACTCGGTCCGGGTGACGATCGATACCCAGGCGCCGGACAAGCCGGATATCAAGGTGGCCAACAAGACCGAGATCTCCGGCACAGCGGAAGCCGGGGCGACGATCACGGTCACGTACCCCACCAAGGCTGGCCACGGGACGGCGACGACAAAGGTCGGCGCGGACGGGACCTGGAAGGTGCCGACGCCAGCCGACGCCCAACCGGGCGAGATCACGGCCGTGGCGACGGATGCGGCTGGTAACGAGTCGGAACCGGCCCACAAGACGCTCGACCCGGATCTGCCGAACACGCCGGTCATCCGGACCGCGAACATCCGCGTCGTGGCGGGGTACGTGCCCGATACGCCGAACCCGCTCGACCCTGGCACGACGGTGACAATCACGTGGCCGACCGCCGACGTGACTACGGGTGTCGTCGTGGCGCCGGACGGGAGTTGGACTTACCCGACCCCGGCCGGCATGGTCTCGGGCACGGTCACCGTGTGGGCGACCGATCCGGCGGGCAATGAGTCGGCGTCGGTCACGAAGCCTCTCGACACGAAGGCGCCCACGGCGCCGGTGGTGAACCCGTCGAACGGCAGCAAGGTCACGGGCAAGGGGGAGCCGGGCACGACGGTGACCATCAAGGACAAGGACGGGAAGACTGTCGAGTGTGCGGAGGGCGCGGTCGTGGTCGCGGACGATGGCACGTTCACCTGCACGCCGGTGGAACCACTGGAACCGGGGTCGACGATCCGGGTGACTGTGACCGATCCGGCGGGGAACGAGTCGCCGGAGACGACGATCACGGTGAGCAAGCTGGCGATCACGGTCTCCAATCCCACCCCGCACCCGGGTGACACCGAGACGGTCACCGGCTACCACTTCAACGCCGGCGAGCGGGTGTGCCTGACGCTGACCCCTGACAACGTCAACTTCGGTTGCCAGACGGCGGACGGCGAGGGTACGGTGGCGTTCACCGTCGCGCTCGCGGCCACCAGCGCTGTCGGGACGCACCAGTTCACCCTCAAGGGCGACGAGTCCGGTAGTGTGGCGG
>JAIRVA010000102.1 GCA_031254155.1 Propionibacteriaceae bacterium | reverse complement strand
ATCCACCGTCGTGTAGCCGGGGAATGCCACCGCGCCGACCCGTTCCCCCGTGGCGGCATCCACCGCGCGTACCTCGCCGGACTCGAAAAACAGCAGCACCTCGTGACCAGTACCGCCGGCCACCGCCACCGGCAGGTAGTTGAGGCCCTTGACGACGAGGTAGCCCGCGTACAAACCGGGCTGGTCGGTGTCGTCAGCGAAGACGGTGTCGGCGGCGAAAGTGATCATGGGCCCCAGGTCCTGGTCCCCAAAACCGTACGGCTGAGACCAGAGTTTCGACCCGTCGGCGCCGCGCAGCGCCGTGAACCGGGCCTCGACAAGGACATAGTCCTCGTACCGCCCCTCCAGGACGACGAGCGCTCCGGCACCCTGGGCGAAGATCAGTCCGCCCCCACTGGCTGTCGCACTTTCGATCACCCAGCCGGGCTCGGGCGCGTACGTCCACACAGGAGCGCTCGCCCCCGGATCGGTCCACGCGGCGAGCGAGTCGATCCACGGGTTCACCAGCCCCTCCGCGGCGTCGCTTCTGACGGTCTCAATGGCGAGGTCCCCCGCCGCGCGTACCGACGTCAGCGGCGACGGCCGGGGGAAGGCCGGGTTGGCCTCCCGGCCATCGACCAGGCGGACGTACGGTGTGGTCCACCCGGCCACCCAGCCGGCGACCGGAGCGGCGAACCAGGCCTCGGACCCGGCGAGATCGGACGGTGACGTTTCCCAGAGGGCGTGGTCCAGGTCGGGTACCCGGTAGGCGGTGAGGTACGTCTGTGCCGCCGGGGCGTACGCTCCCTGGCCGCGCTGGACGACAATGATCCCACCCTCGAACGCGACGATGTACTCAGTGCGAGACACCGCCCGCCCGTCGGTCACCGTACAGTTGGCGTCGAAGAAGGACTGGGCCACCACCTCGCCGGTGACAAGGTCGAGCAGGATAAGGTACGTCCCGTCGATACAGTACGCGGTGTCGGGTAGCGACGACTGGGCCAGCGGGGAGGCGGCGCCCGCTTTCGGCAGGGTCAGTGCGAGGTAACCCCCCGATTCTTGGGCCGCGCCGCCGTAGAGGAACTGGAAGAGCGACCAGTCCGGGAGGGCATCGTAGGTCCACAGCGTCTCGCCCGTCCGGGTGTCGACGCCGCGCAGGATGTCGTTGGCGGAGCTCCACGACGAGGACAGGGAGTACGTCACGTCGAATACCGCCACCCCCGACCACACCCCCACCAGACTCACGTTTTGGGGTGTCAACAGGTCGCCCGTGAGATCGACCGGTAGTTCCTGGCGCCGGCCCGTCGGGTCGGTGACGGGAGAGTACGAGCGGGGGCCAGCCGGGGTCGGTGTCGCGGGCGAGGTTGCGGCGGGCGATGCGGTGGCGGCGGGAGTGGCGGAGTTGCCCCACCGCCCGGCCCCGTACCAACTGAGCCCGGCCACCGCGATCACCGCCGCCACGACAACGACGATTAGCCGGGTCCGGGGCCGCCGCGGCGGTTTGGCGGACGACTCCGGATCGGGCGCGGGCACCGACGGGGTGTCCGCTCCCAGATCCGGGACAAGCGAGAAGAGTTCCGTGTCCCCGTACCTCCGGCCCATCGTACCTCCTCGTACCCCCATGATAGCCAAGGTACCGCGACCCCGGCCGGCGTGCGTCCATCCCGCGAAAGCATGAAAACGCGCCGAAGAGCGGCCGGAAACCTACCGCAACCCCACAAACGCCCCGTCGCGAAATCACATCCCCCTGAAATGGGCGGGGCGGGGGACCGGGCGCTGGTGAGGCGGAGCGCCACGCGAGACGGGTACGGTGAGGTGGGGGTACCTGGGGGCACCGACGGACACGGGAGCGCAGGAGCCTCGCCGGGTTGGCAAACTCCCACAATCCAACCCCTCTGCATTCGGCAAGTCGCCAGTTTGTGGACTTTTCACGATTCAACTTGCTGCAGCGGGGACGGGAGGGAGAGGGACGGGAGAAGGAGAAGAGGTACGGGGATGTACAAACGGGGCTGCTGCCCTGTCCCGCTGCCCGCCACTTCCGCAACTTCACAATCCCGCCAGTCGATACGACTCCATCTCCGCGAAAGCATGAAAACGCGCCAACAACCGGCGCAAAACGAACCGCAATTCCACAAACGGCCCCCCGCCGTCCCGCGAGGATCAGCCAAAACGGACGAAGGCGAAGTCCGGGTACGTACTCACCCCGATGAGACCGTTCTCAACAGGGAAGAGGGGGTGACCGGCGGGGAGGGAGTCCATGAGGGGCACCTGGTCGGTGCCCACGACCGCCGGTTCGAGCAGGCCGACGGTGAGGATCCGGGCGCGCGCATCGCTCGTGACCAGCAGGCACGCCCGGTCCGCGCCACACTGGTAGAGCGTGAGACCAGCCACCGCCGCAACATCGGTCGCCGACACCGCCGCCCAAGTCTGACCCGTGGCGGCCTCCACGACGTCGACTTTGCCCCCCGCGTCGTACCACACCAGTTCCCGGCCCCCGGCCCACACGGTACCACCCGATACCGGGTTGAGCACCTGGTACGGCCCGGCGCCGGGGGACCCGCCCGCCGCACCGGAATCGCTCGCGACAGAATTGACGACAGTGACTGATCCGGACTCGTCGTCGATGCTGACGGTGAACGTGTCGCCGCGGCCGTACGTGGTCGCCGGGCTCAGGGCGGCGGGCCGGACTTCGTAGGGTACCGACCACCTGACGGAGCCGTCCTTCTGGTCGAGCGCGGTCAGGCGGGCCGCCGCGACGGCCGACCCGTCGTACCTCACCTCCATGACCACGAGCACATCCGTCGCGACGGCGACGAACGGGCCCGCGCCCCACGGGACCGGCGCCTGGAGCACCCAGCCCGGCTCCGGGGTGTACGTCCACCGCGGCACACTGGCGTCCGGGTCAGACCACGCCGCCACCTCATCAACCCACGGGTTGACAAGGCCCGACACCGGGTCCAGGCTGCCGATCAACTCGATGGCGTTCCCACCCGCGGCCTGGACCGCGCGCGGGGTGGCCATGCCCGGGTGTGGGAACGCCGCGTTCGCCGACCGTCCATCGGGCAGTGCCACGTACCCTCCGGTGGGCGTCGCCACCCAACCCGGCGCGATGACCGGGCTCGAACAGGGCCACCACTCCGCCGACGCGGAACCACCCGCCGGCGGTACCGTCCACAAGGGGGTCTCCAGGTCGGTGTCCGCGTACGCCACCATGACTGTCAGCCCCTCGGGAGTGGTCGTACCGTGGCCCTGTTCGACCACGATAATCCCGTCCTGATAAGCCACGACGCGCTCGGTCCGCGACGCGCCCGCCGTACAGCCCGCGTCGAGGAACGTGAGATCGGCCACCTTCCCCGTCGCGATGGCAAGGCGGAGGAGGTACGTCCCGCCGATGCAATACTGCGACGTTTCCGGACTCACGTCGCCCTCCCGGGGCAGCGCCAGCGCGAGGTACCCGCCCGACGCGGCCCCCGAGCCGCCGGACGCGTAGTGGAACGCGGCCCCGTCCGGCAGCGCGTCGTAGGTCCACAGGGTCTCGCCCGTCGTGATGTCGACCCCGCGCAGGATGTCGGTGGTGAGGCCATCGACCCGGGTCGAGTGGTAGGCAAGGTCGAACACCGCCACCCCCGACCACACGCCAACGATGTAAGCATTGTCTGGTTTCGGAACACCGGCCAGCGGGTTGATCGACAGGGTCTGCCGACGGGCGTCCGGTTCGTCCGTGGGGGAAGAGTACGAGGGTACGGCCGTCGGGCCGGCCGGCACCGTGAACTCCGGCGTCGGGGTGGCCCGTTCCCGGACCCCGTACCAACTAAACCCGGCCACGACCGCGACTACCATCACGACAACGGCTATCGTCCAGGACCGCGGATGCTGCGGGCGACCGGGCGGGGTACTGCGACCGGGTGTCGGCCCCGGAGCAGGTGGATCGTCACCCGTCTCCGGAGGCGGCACAAGCAGAAAGAACTCCGCGTCCCCCCGCGCCCGACCCATGGCACCCTCCTCCACCACCATGATAGTCGAAGCGGCCGGCCCCCGCTCCGGCGCCGGTGGGTACCCGCCGGTCCGTACCCGCCGGTGGGTGCCCGCCGGACGTACCGCAATCACGCTTAACCGCCCGCCTAACCCCCGCCCAGCCCGCGTTAGTATGAAAACGGTAGCGCTCTGGCCGCTTTTCGGCGCGTTTTCATACTAACGCGACCGGAGGGCCGCGGTTCGCAACCCGTCCCGCCGGGCCCGGAGTGGCTACAGTGGGGGTATGACAAATCTTGTACTGGAAACGATCGCCCGGCGGTACTCCTGCCGTACGTACACCCCGCAACCCGTCACCCGTGAGCAACTGGAGGCGCTGACGCTCGCCGGTACCCAGGCCCCGAGTTCCCGCGGCGGCGCGCCGTGGCGGATCACCGTCGTGACCGACCCCGATCTCATCGCCGACCTGTCGGCGTCGGCGTTACGCCTGATCGCGCGCCACGAACCGGCGGCGGCTGAGCGGTTCGCCACGCGGGGTACGAACCTGTTCTACAACGCGCCCGCCGTCTTCGTCATGGCCGCCCGGCACACCTGGGACTACACCAGCGAGGACCTCGACATCGGCCTGGCAACGCAAAACATCACACTGGCCGCCACGAGCCTCGGGCTCGGCTCGGTGATCTGCGGCTTCCTCACCCAGGCGTTCCGCGACCCGAAGTCCGACGACGCCGACCGGTTGACCGCCCGGCTCGGCCTGCCGCGGGGGTACGAGGTGCGGGTCGGCATCGCCGTCGGGCACCCCGCCACGGACGGTACCCCGCACGCCCCCGACCCCGCCGCCGTCACGTACCTCTGACCCCAGGGTGCGTCTGGCCCGTTCCTGCGGGGCGCGAACCGGGGTCTTCGGCGGACCAAACCCCCGCTTGGCGCCCCGCCGTACGACCACACGGAGTGGTACGAAACATGCGGGGTGACGCGGGGCCACCTGGTCGGTGATCCCCGGGGTTCCGTGGGGCCATGTGGTCGGTGGCCCCGATGGCACGGGCTGACGGCCGCAGTAACCGGTCGCTCACACGCGGAGAATGGCGTAACCCCCAGTGCCAATCGCCTTCTCAACCAGGGCGACGAGACCCTGGTCAGTTGCTGTCACTCCGACAAACGTTCCCGGGCTGGAGTACACACCGTTCATACCCGCCGCAGTGATAGTGATGGCACGCAACGAATCCGAGACGAAGTCCAGTACACACACCCGCGCCGCGCCGCACGGGATGAGGGTCGGGGCAAGGGACGAGTTGTCACCGCTCATCGTGAACTTCCCCGCCCCCGTCTTGGCATCGAGGAACCCCACCTCGGTCGTCGTGGCGTCGACGATGTACCCTTCGATCGCCGTGACTCTGACCGTCCGCAAGGTCCGGATCACGTACCCCTCCGCCGTCTTCCCCGCCACCAGGGTGTCGTCCCCGCTTGTCGTCGCCGTCGCCGAGGCGGCGTACGTACTCAGGTCGGCCTCAGCGTAAGGGTACGGCACGGACCAGATGACATGCCCGTCCACGAAACTCAGCGCGGCCAGCCGGGCGGCGGTGATCACGTAGTCAACGTACTGGACTTCCAGGACGATGACCGCGTCGTCGGTCACCGCGCGAATCGGATCCGCCGCGACTTCGTTCCCCGCAATCACCCAGCCGGGCTCGGGGGTGTACGTCCAGTCCGGGTGGTCCGCGCCGAGGTCGCGCCACGCGGTGAAAGAGTTCACCCAGGGCAGCGCGATACCCAGATCCGGGTCCAGACTCTCGCTGGCCACCAGGGCGAGACCCCCGGCCGCCCAGACCGACCAGGCGGCACCGCCCGCCGTCGAAAAGGCGGCACTCGCCGGGTGTCCGTCGGTGAGGTGAACGTACGAACCCCCCACCGTCTGGACCCACCCCGGTGGGACGACGATGCTGCCTTGCCCACTCGGTGTCTCCACTGCCTCGCCTGCGACTGTCCACAGCGGATGGACCAAATCGGTGTCCCGGAAGGCCAGGGTCGTCGGCCCGGACACGTCGTTGAAAACAACGATGCCGTCCTGGTACGCAGTCAGCCGCCGGGTCGGGATCGGCCGCCCGGTGTCGCACCTCACCGGGGCGCTGGCACTCGCCCCCACCTCGCCCGTGGCCACGGACACGACCAGGAAAAACGTCTCCCCCGCGCATCCTTCTGACTGGTTCACCGTGCGCTGCAGCATCCACGCCATCCGCCCATCCGACTCGATGATGGCGCTCCGGACGTCCGACAGGAGGCCGAAGAAATCCCCACCGGGGAGGGTGTCGTACGTCCACCGGATCTCGCCGGTCTGGGTGTCCACGCCCCGGAGGATCACGGTAGGTACCGTCCCGGCCGCGTCGTACGAGAGCACGACCACCATGACCCCGTCCCAGACCCCGGCTAGCTGGGCGCCGTTGGGTGCGGGGAGGCCACCCAGCAGGTCCACCGGGATGGTGGTGAACGCGGGCCCGGTCACGGTGGGATCAAACGGGGACTGGAGCGTGGGCTTGGGCGGCGGGGTGGGCGTCGGCGGGGCGAGATTCTCCGGCGTCCCCCGGAGGCTGAACCAGCCGATCAGGCCCGCGACCAGGGCCAGCACGACCCCGGCGATGATCCACACCCGACGGTACGACGGGCGCCGCGTACCGTCACCGTCACCGGGGGGAGGGACGGGCAGCGTACCACCCAGGTCGCCATCGGTCCCGGGGTAGCTATCGGCAGTCGGGTACCCGTTCCCCGGTGGGGGTACGAGCGGGATGAACTCCGACTCCGGCCGGACCCGGGC
>JAIRVA010000036.1 GCA_031254155.1 Propionibacteriaceae bacterium | reverse complement strand
TGGCGAGATCTACGCCAACCAGAACAAGCCCGCCAGCGCGACGCTCGTGACTTTCCCGTCCGACGGTGAGATGTGGCCGGCCATCCAGGCGGGTTCGGTCGACGCGCTCCTGCAGGATCTGCCGGTGAACAACGAGCACGCCCACGCCGACGCCGCGTACGTCATCGTCGAGCGGTACCAGACGGATGAGCAGTACGGGTTCGCACTCGAGAAGGGCGGCAACCCAGATTTGCTCAAGGCCATTAACGACGCGCTGCAGGGTCTGCGCGACGACGGGACCTACCAGGAGACGTACGACAAGTACTTCAGCTAGACAGGTAGGGGGGATTCGCTATGGCCCTCACTGACATTCGTCCGACGGTACGCCGGCGGATCGCCCGGGTTTCGTCATACGTCATCTTCATCGCCATCGTCGTTATCGCGGCGGTGACGGCGGACTGGGGGAAGATCACCTTCAACTTCTTCAACCCCAAGGTGGCGGGCAAGTTGTGGCCGGGCATTCTCCGGGCGGCCTGGAACACCATCTGGTACACCGTGGCGAGCTTCGGGATCGGTCTGGTGTTCGCCGTGGTGTTCGCGCTGATGAAGATGTCCAAGGGACCGTTCAAGTGGTTCGCGGTCGCCTTCATCGAGCTGTTCCGCGGGATTCCGGCACTGTTGACCATCATGATCATGGCGTTCGCCGTCCCGATCGCCTTCCCGGTCTTCCGGCCGATCGAGTCGACGTACCTCGGCCTGATCGGGCTGGTTCTCGTCACGACCGCGTACACCGCCGAGATCATCCGGGCGGGTATCGAAGCGGTGCCCCGGGGGCAGCGGGAGGCGGCGCGCTCACTCGGGATGAGCCACCTGCGGACGACCGTGACGGTGATCCTGCCGCAGGCCTTCCGTATCGTGATCCCGCCGCTGACCAACGAGGTCGTGACGCTGCTGAAGGACACGTCGTTGCTGTTCATCGCGGGGGCGACCGTGTTCAGCAAGGAGTTGACCCAGTTCGGCAAGGACGGGATGTCGACGTACGCCAACTCGACCCCGTTCATCGTCGTGGCGGTCTTCTACCTCGTCATCACGATTCCGTTGACGTACCTGATTGCCCGGCTTGAGAAGAGGATGGCGGTGAAGAAATGAGTGACCAGGCGCGGCTTCACACTCGCGACGTACCCGAC
The DNA here is from genome assembly GCA_031254155.1 of Propionibacteriaceae bacterium. Classification (GTDB taxonomy): domain Bacteria; phylum Actinomycetota; class Actinomycetes; order Propionibacteriales; family Propionibacteriaceae; genus WQYJ01. The sequence goes on along the minus strand of JAIRVA010000036.1, from coordinate 6,708 downwards.
CACAGCGTACCGCCGCTCCAGATCACCGGGCTGCACAAGCACTTCGGGTCCTTGCACGTCCTGAAGGGGATCGATCTGACGGTGGACAAGGGCGAGGTTGTCTGCGTGATCGGGCCGTCCGGATCGGGGAAGTCGACCCTGCTGCGCTCGATCAACCTGCTGGAGTGGCCGACGGCGGGGAAGGTCCTGATCGAGGGTATCGACATCCAGGACCCGGACGTGAACCTCGACAAGGTCCGGACCCGCATCGGCATGGTCTTCCAGTCTTTTAACCTGTTCCCGCACATGACCGTGCTGCGCAACGTCACGGTGGCACAGGAAAAGGTCTTGCGGCGCTCGCCGGCCGAGGCGAGGAAAGTCGCGCTGGGCATGCTGGAGCGGGTCGGGCTCTCCGACAAAGTCGACGCGCACCCGTCGCAGTTGTCCGGCGGGCAGCAACAGCGGGTCGCCATCGCTCGCAGTCTCAGTATGAATCCGGACATGATGCTTTTCGACGAGCCCACCTCGGCGCTCGACCCCGAGTTGGTGGGCGAGGTACTGGAGGTCATGCGGTCGCTGGCGGCGGACGGTATGACGATGGTCGTCGTCACCCACGAGATGGGCTTCGCCCGCGAGGTGGGTACGCGGGTGATCTTCATGGACGACGGCCAGATCGTCGAGGAGGGCCCGCCCTCCGAGATCATCGGCAACCCCCAGCAGCCCCGGACCCAGTTGTTCCTGTCCAAGGTACTGTAGGCGCGGGCTCAGAGTCCTGGGTCGCTCACACGAGGCCGGTGAGGTAGTAGAAACCGATGACGACGAAAACGGTCAGGGCCTTGATCACGGTGATCGCGAAGATGTCCTTGTAAGACTGCCGGTGGGTGAGACCGGTGACCGCGAGCACCGTGATGACGGCACCGTTGTGGGGCAGCGTGTCCATGCCTCCGGAGGCCATCGAGGCGATCCGGTGGACAGCCTCGAGCGGGATGCCGGACTTGTTGGCGGCATCAGTAAAGTGTTGTCCCATCGCCCCGAGCGCCATGCTCAGGCCGCCTGACGCCGAACCGGTGACACCGGCCAGACTGGTGACGGTGACGGCCGTGTTGACCAGTGTGTTGGGGATGTGCATCAGTCCCTCGGCCGCCACGCGGAACCCCGGCAGGGAGGCGATGACACCGGCGAAACCGAACTCGGACGCTGTGTTGAGGCTGGCCAGCATCGACCCGGCGATGGCATCCTTGCTGTTCGGCGCGAAGGTCTTCGTGACGCGGCCACGCGCCAGGGCGAAGACGGCGGCGATGCCCAAGACGAGGCCCATTTCGAGCGCCCAGGTTGCCACATTGGTCTTGACGGTCACGGTGGTGACGAGTGTCGCCGGATCGACCCCTTCGGCCGGCATGGCGGTATTGGTGAACGTCACCTGTTGCGGCATGGTGGCGGGGAGCACGCGGGTGAACACGAAGTTGCCGACCCACACGATGACCAGGGGTACGACGGCGATGAGCGCGTGGACCCGCTTGTCGTCGGCCACGGCGGTCGGTTCGTTGAGATGGTTGGTCCCGTAACCTTCACCGGCCGCTTGGGCCTGTCGCCGGCGCCACTCGAGGTAGATCAGGCCGACGGAGAGTACGAACAAAGCACCGACCGAGCCGAGGACCGGCGCGGCGAAAGCGGTCGTGCCGAAGAACGTCGTCGGAATGATGTTCTGGATCTGCGGCGTACCTGGCAGAGCGTCCATGGTGAAGGCAAACGCGCCCAGGGCGATCGTCGCGGGGACCAGGCGCTTGGGGATGTCCATCTGGCGGAACATCTCCGCGGCGAACGGGTAGATGGCGAAAACCGCCACGAAGAGCGAGACGCCGCCGTAGGTCAGGATGGCGCCCACCAAGACGATCGACAGGATTGTCCAGCGGGAACCGACCCGCTTGGCGACCGTGGCCGCGATGGATCTCGCGAACCCGGACACTTCCATCAGTTTCCCGAACAGTGCCCCGAGCATGAAGATCGGGAAGTAACTCTGGATGAACGTCACCATCTTGGCCATGAACAGGTTGCTGTACACGGGCAGAATGTCCGCCGGTTCCGTCAGGACAACGGCGAGGAGGGCGGCAATGGGGGCGAACAAGATGACGCTGTTGCCGCGGTACGCCATCAAGATGAGGAAGGCCAGGGCGGCCAGAATGATGAAGAGGTTGACGACGCTCATGAGAGTCTCGCTTTCGTGAAGGTACGGGACATCGTCTGGCTGGCCGGATACGACTTTTCGTATTCGGCAATGTCGAACAGATCATTTTCTACCGCAGCGCTTGACCGCACGTCAAGCAAACCATTAGGGTTTGTGGCACCGACGGGTGGTGATTGCTAGTTTTGTACAAACTGACAAAATTTGCCGTGGTTTCCGGGGGATGGGTCGAGAGATGCCAGGAGGACGTGATGGACAGTGAAAGGCTTGAGGCGGTGCTCGATGACCTGCACGCCGATCTCCCAGTGTTGTGTGTGAAGGTGGCGGACCTTGTCCACGAGCAACTACCCGCGTACCAGGTGGTCAGCGACAAGACTTTGGCGTTGGCGGTACGGCGCAGTATGGCCACGGCGATCCGCGCGCTCCGGGTGCGCCGCATCGACTCGCGAGATGATCTTGACCAGGTTGCGAAGACCATCCGGGAACGCCACGAGGCGGGTATTCCCCTTGAAGAGACGGTACGGGCCTTCGCCTTGTGCATCTGGCAGATCCACCAAAAGTTCCTCGGTGCGTGTACCGCCGCGGGCCTCACGGACGAGTTGATGGGCGGGTCGAACATCCTGTGGTGGCTCGAGGATGAAATCACGTCGAAGGTGGTGACGATGTACAACGAACTCAACCTCCGGCGTCAGCTCATCGACATTCAACAACGGGCTGACTTCGTACGTCGCCTGCTCACCGGTCTGGTCACACCGAGCGAGATGCGGCCGCTCTTTGAGGTGGACGCCCCGTATGCCGCCGTCCGGTGCCAGGCCGAGGCCGGTTTTGTGCCTTCCGACCAGACCTGGTTGGAGGACTGTGGCAGTCTGCCGCACCGACCGGCGGTGCTCGCGCTTGTCGACGGCGAGTTCCTCGGCGTCGTCGCCCAGACGCCCGCCGTGCCGCCCGGTGTGCTCGTGGGGCTCGGGCCGTTGGTACCCCTCGCCCGGATCGCCCACTCCTTTGGGATCGCCGACCGCATCTGCCACGTGAGCCACCATCTCGGCCTCTCGCAGGTGCAGACTCTAGACAAGCTAACTTGGCGGGTGGCGGCGGTCGGGCAGGCGGAACTGTCGGCGCTTGTGCGCGAGCGGTACCTCGACCCACTGCGGGCGGAGGGGGCCTTTGGCAAGGATGTGGAGGTGTCGTTGCGTAACTACTTCGCTCACCGGCTGAACCTGGTGGCGTCCGCGCGGGATCAGAACATGCACGTGAACACACTCCGCTACCGCCTGCGGCGATTCTCGGACATGACGGGCGCCAATCTCGACGAGCCCAAAGACCGGTTGGATCTGGCGTGGGCGCTTGAAGTGGGGGAGTTGCCACCCTGGACACCAAGGTTGTAGAAAACTACAAAACTGGAGTCAGTTTTATGTGGGATCCGCCATACTGTCCGGGGGTATCGACTATGGTGGTTCGGCCCCCGGTCGCCGGGCGGCCGGGAGCGGTGGTCCGGCAAGGAAGTGCTGCCCTGTAAAATAGGGACGTGGCAGATACAGTTTCCGACGCGATCCGTACCCCCGACACCCCGCAGCCTTGGGCTGAACTGGGTTTGAAACACGATGAGTTCGAGCACATTCGTACCATCCTGGGACGGCGGCCCACCTCGTGTGAACTGGCGATGTACTCCGTCATGTGGAGTGAGCATTGTTCGTACAAATCCTCCAAGCTCCACCTCAAGCGTTTCGCCGTTCTCCCGCCGACGACGCCCCGCGGGCCGCTGTTGGCCGGCATCGGTGAGCAGGCCGGCGTCGTCGACATCGGCGACGGCTGGGCGGTGACGTTCAAGATCGAGTCGCACAACCACCCGAGCTACGTCGAGCCGTACCAAGGCGCCGCGACCGGCGTCGGCGGAATCGTCCGCGACATTCTCGCCATGGGTGCGCGCCCGGTCGCGGTCATGGACCCGCTTCGCTTCGGGCCCCTCGACGCCCCCGACACGGCGCGCGTCCTGCCGGGCGTGGTCGCGGGGATCGGGGGGTACGGGAACTGCCTCGGACTGCCCACGATCGGCGGCGAGGTGGTCTTCGACGAGTCGTACGCCGGGAATCCCCTGGTCAACGCGCTTTGCGTCGGCGTACTCCGCCACGAGGATCTCAAGCGCGCCGCCGCCACCGGCCTCGGCAACCAGGTCATCTTGTACGGTGCCCGGACGGGCGGCGACGGGATCGGTGGCGCCTCCATCCTGGCCTCCGAGACCTTCACCGAGGGCGGGCCGACCAAGCGGCCGAGCGTCCAGGTGGGCGACCCGTTCATGGAGAAGCTCCTCATCGAATGTACGCTCGAGCTGTTCCAGGCGGGCGTCATCCAGGGCATCCAGGACTTCGGGGCCGCCGGCCTGTCGTGTGCGACCTCCGAGTTGGCGTCGGCGGGTTCGGGCGGGATGCACGTGACCCTTGACGCCGTACCGCTGCGCGACTCCTCGCTCGCCCCCGAGGAGATCCTCATGAGCGAGTCGCAAGAGCGCATGATGGCCGTGGTGACCCCGGCCGACGTTGACCGTTTCATGGCTATCTGTGCCAAGTGGGACGTGCTCGCGACAGTGGTCGGCGAGGTCATCGATGGTGACCGGTTGCTCATTGATTGGCACGGCGAGCGCGTCGTCGACGTCGACCCCAAGACGGTCGCCCACGAGGGGCCGACGTACGACCGGCCCGTCGCCCGCCCGGCGTGGCAGGACGCCGTGACCGCTGATACGACGGCCCGCCTGCCCCGCCCCGCGACGAGCGATGAGTTGGCGCGCGATCTCGTCGCCGTTATCACTTCGCCCAACCTGGCCGACGTGAGCTGGGTGACGGACCAGTACGACCGGGTCGTCCGGGGCAACTCGGCTCTCGCGCAACCCGAGGACGCGGGCATGCTCCGCATCGACGAACGGACCGGGCTGGGGGTCGCCCTCGCGACGGACTGCAACGCCCGCTTCGCCTTTCTCGACCCCTACGCCGGCGCCCAGCTCGCCCTCGCGGAGGCCTACCGCAACGTGGCGATCACGGGGGCGGAACCCGTGGCGATCACCGACTGTCTCAACTTCGGTTCCCCCGAGGACCCCGAAGTCATGTGGCAGTTCGTGGAGGCGATCAAGGGCCTGGTCGACGGTTGTCTCGCGCTGGGTACCCCCGTCACCGGCGGCAATGTCTCCTTCTACAACAAGACGGGTACGCGGGCGATCCTGCCCACGCCGACGGTTGGCATGTTGGGCGTGATCGATCACGTCTCCGACCGCATCCGGTCGGGGTTCGCCCACGCGGGCGATGCGATCTACCTGCTCGGGACGACGGCCGACGAACTCGACGGTTCGGCCTGGGCGGGGGTGTGCCACGGCCACCTGGGTGGCCGGCCCCCGGCCCTGGACTTCGACCACCACCGGCGGCTGGCCGAGTTCTGCGCGGCCGCCGCCACGGGCGGTATGCTCACGTCGGCGCACGACTTGTCGGACGGCGGCCTCGGGGTCGCCCTTCTCGAAGCCTGCTTCCGGAACGGCTTGGGCGCCGCGGTCACGTTGCCGGGCGACCCGTTTGTGGCCCTGTTTTCCGAGTCGGCCGGCCGGGTACTCGTGAGTTGCCCGCCGGCGCAGGTGGCGGTAGTCGAGGCACTCGCCCGCGACCACGCGTTGCCGGTGACACGGTTGGGAGAGGTACGCGAGGCCCCGGAACTCGTCGTCACGGGGCAGTTCACCCTTGGTCTTCAGGAGTTGCGTGACCAGTGGCGGGCGGTGATCCCCGCGGCGCTCGGCCTCATCGCCTGAGGAACCACTGATCTACCATGTGCCGCCATCCGAACGCCCGGACGGGCGATCTCCGTCTCCCACATGGTGCGGTGGACATCCAGTCCACGTACACCATATGGGAGACGGATCTCTTCCCGCCGGACGCCCGGCTGACGACACAGCGTAAATCAGCACTTCCCTGACGGGCGTACTTCCTGGGCAAAAAAGACAACCCAAGGGGCTTGACACGTCGGCGCGTAACACGGTAAAGATATGACATGGCTATCACGCCGATATCGCACGAGAGAGCTGGGAGACCGGCGCTGGCCCGGTCTGCCGGTACGTGCGATCCGGCAGAGGCGATTCGTACGTCAACCGCGACGGACGGTCAGTCCCCTCCCGCTGTCTACGAGCGGTGACGCACCAGATGGGGCCGTCCATTGGCGGGCGGCCCCATCATAATGTTTGTAGTGTTCGGCAGGCTGTCGACGGTCTAGAAGTCGAAGTTGTCGATGGTGCCGGCGTTGAACTTGTACGGATCGCCGAGCAGGACGGTCGCGTTGTCACCGACGGTGTAGCCGCCGAGGGAACCGGCGGTGAAGGTGTCACCCTTGGCGCCGGTGATCTTGCCGTCGATGAGGGCCTTGGCGGCGAAGGAGGCAAGGTAGCCGAGATCGGACGGGTTCCAGAGCGCGAACTCCTTGACCGTACCGTCCTTGACGTAGCTCCGCATGTCGTTCGGCGTACCGAGGCCGGTCACGAGGACCTTGCCCTTGGCCGCCGAGGTGGAGACGTACCGGGC
>JAIRVA010000033.1 GCA_031254155.1 Propionibacteriaceae bacterium | reverse complement strand
CCCAAACACCAACCGCGACCCGAACAGCCACGGGTTCTGTACCCCGTGGAAGAGCGCGAAAATCACCGCGGTGCCCAGGATCGGGAACCAGACATTCCGTACCACCAACCCTAGCGTCTGCATCAGGTACCCCCGGAACACGACCTCTTCCGCCAACGCCTGGAGCGGCGTGGTGAGGACGATCACCACCACATACCACCCCCAGCCGGTCTCGGGGGTCCAGCCCGGTCCGGTGTACCAGCGGTACGCCACCACGGCACCGACGACGATGAGCGCGGCGCCCAGGCACACCGCCCCGTACCGCCACCGGACCCCCGGCCAGACCGACCACAGCCACCCGAGGGACCGGTGGTGCATGAAACGGTAAAAGGCCCACACGACGAGGACCATCGACGCGAGCGACACCTGCGCGGCCAGCACCCCCCAGACGTTGCCGAACGCCTGGGCCGTGGCGGCGTACTCCGTCACCGGTACGCCGGGCGCCGACACCGCGTAGCCCACGTAGATCACCGCCGTGTTGACGAGCGACACCACGACCACCTGGGCCGCCAGGACGAGACCGGCCATCACCAGGCCCATGACCCGCACCGACGAGTCCCCTGGCCCTTGGTCCTGGGGAGCGAGCGAGAGGGGGTACGGCAAGCCCACGCCGGGCCGGGTACCGAACTGAGACCTGTCAGGGGCCGGACTCACGCGGCCTCGCCGATCACGGGGTTCGTCAGCTGGCCGACTTCTTCGACCTCAATCGTCACGGTCTGCCCCGCGCGAATGGGCGCCGAGCCGGCGGGCGCGCCCGTCAGGATGACGTCACCGGGCAGCAACGTCATGATCGACGACACGAAGACCACCAGCTCCGCGATGCCGTGGATGAGTCCCCGCGTCGTCCCCCGCGTCGCACACTCGCCGTCCACCAACCCCGTCACCGCCAGCGACGACGCCTCCTCGACGCTCAGGTGCGTGACGATCCACGGCCCGAGCGGGGTGAAGGTGTCCCACGACTTGGCCACGCCCCACGGCACGCCCGCCGGCATCAGGTCGCGCGCGGTGACGTCGTTGGTCACGGTGTAGCCGAAGATGACCTCCGGCACCCGCTCCGGCGTCACCGACCGGCAGATCCGCCCGATCACGATCGCGAGTTCCGCTTCCAGTGCCGGGTCCGTGCTCAGCGCCGGGAGCTGGATCGCCTCGCCGGGCCCGATCACCGACGTGTTGGGCTTCAGGAAGACTGCGGGAATCGTCGTCGGGGCGGGCGCGACATCCTGCCCCGGAACGGAATTCTTCGCGATCCCGATGACTTTGGACCGGGGCAGTACGGGTGCCAGCAGCCGGACATCCGCCAGGCCGTGGCGGACCCCCGAAAGTTTCACGGGCCCGGAAAACGGGTCCCCCGTAAGGTCGCTCACCGTCTCCGGGTTCGCCCCGCCGTCGCCTGCCAACTCCACCACACCATAACGAATGGTCTCTTCGACCGAGTACCGCGCAATTCTCATGGAATTAGCCTAGTACGTTAGCGCCCGGCCCCCACGACGACCAGCGCGTAGGTGTACGCGTCGGCCAGCGCCTCCCAGGACGCCTCGACCACGTTCTCCCCCACCCCGACCGTGGTCCAGGTCCGGGCCCCGAGGCGGGTGTCGATGAGGACGCGGGTGATGGCGTCCGTACCGTGCCCGTTGTCGAGCAACCGGACGCGGTAGTCGGTCAGTTCGATATCCGCCAAGGCCCCGAACCGCGGTACGAGCGCCGCCCGCAACGCCTGGTCGAGCGCGTTGACCGGGCCGTTGCCCTCCCCGACGTACGGCCGGGGCACCTCGTCGGCGAAGCCCACCCGGACCACCGCCTGGCTCGCCTCGTCCTGGTCGGTGTACACCCGCCAGGCGGCGATCATGAAGGGGGTCAAGTCCTGGCCCAGCTCGGAACGGATGAGCAGGTCGAAGGAGGCGTCAGCCGACTCGTACGAGTACCCCGCCGCCTCGCGGTCCTTCACCGTGTCGGCGAGCCGCGACGCCAACCCGCTCTCCCTGAGGTCGTGGCCCAGCTGCCCGGCCTTGATCTGGATGTTCGCCCGCCCGGCCATGTCGGAGATGAGCATCCGCATGCCGTTGCCGACGAGACCAGGATCGATGTGCTGGTACAGGTTGGCGTCGACCTTGATCGCCGACGCGTGCAGCCCCGCCTTGTGGGCGAAGCTCGACACCCCGACGTACGGCTGCCGCGCCGCCGGGGCCTGATTGACGATGTCAGCCACCGTGTGGGCGATGCGGGTCAGCTCGGTCAAGGCGTCGTCCGCGATGACATCCCAGCCGTACTTCAGCTTCAGGTTCGCGATGATGGTGGTCAAGTCGGCGTTGCCCGTCCGCTCGCCGTACCCGTTGACCGTTCCCTGGACGTGCATGACACCGGCGTCGACGCCCGCCAGCGTGTTCGCGACCGCGCAGCCCGTGTCGTTGTGGCAGTGGATGCCGAGCGGGACCCCGAGCCGCACGACGTCCTCGACGATCTCTTGCACCATCGCCGGCAACATGCCGCCATTGGTGTCGCACAGGATGACCACCTCGGCCCCGGCCTCCGCGGCGGTCGCGACGCAGAGTTTCGCGTACACCGGGTTGTCGAGGTACCCGTTGAAGAAGTGCTCGCAGTCGACGAACACCCGCCGGCCGTGCGCCCGCAGATGGGTCACGGTGTCGCGGATCATCTCCAGGTTCTCTTCCAGGCTCGTCTTCAGCGCCTCGGTGACGTGCCGGTCGTGCGACTTCGCGACGAGGCAGACGACGTCGGTCTCCGCGTCCAGCAGGGCCTGCGTCAGCGGGTCCGTCGCGGCGGTCAGGCCGACCCGGCGGGTCGCCCCGAAGGCCACCAGCGTCGCGTTGGTAAGCGTGAGCTCCCGCGCGGCGGCGGCGAAAAACTCCGTGTCGTTAGGGTTCGCGCCGGGCCAGCCGCCCTCGATGTACGTGACGCCCAACTGGTCGATGAGGCCGGCGATCCGCAGCTTGTCGTACACCGTCAGCCGGAGCCCCTCTTGTTGGGCCCCGTCGCGCAGCGTCGTGTCGAAGACGTGGAAGGGTTCGGGCCGGGCGAGCCGCGTCCGGTCAGACATGGGGCCTCACTTCCTGCATCCAGCCGTACGGGTCCCCCGCGCGGCCCCACTGGATATCGACCAGGGCCGTCCGCAGGGCGCGCGTCGCCTCGCCCAGAGGTGCCGTCAGCGGGATCGTCTCGACCTCGCCGTCCGCGGAGTGGACGAGGCGGCCGATCGGCGTGACCACGGCGGCCGTACCACAGGCAAAGGCCTCCCGGATGTCGCCCTCCACGATGCCGGCGAACAGCTCGCTGAGCGAGAGCGGCCGGACCTCGGGGGTGAGCCCCAGGCCCGGTGCCAGCGCCAGGATCGAATCACGGGTGATCCCGGCGAGGATCGTCCCGGACGTCGGCGGCGTGACCAGCCGCCCTTCGGTCGTCACCGCGAAGAAGTTCATGCCCCCGAGCTCTTCGACCCACTCGTGGGTCGCCGCGTCGGTGAACAGGACCTGGGGACAGCCCACCGCCGCCCCCTCCCGCTGGGCCTTGAGCGACGAGGCATAGTTGCCACCGCACTTGGCCGACCCCGTACCACCGTCGCCAGCGCGCGAGTAGGTGGTCGTCACCCAGATGTCGACCGGCGTCAGCCCGTCGGCGATGTACGGCGCGGCCGCGCCGCCCACGACGGCGTACGTCACCCGGCTGGCCGAGTGGACGCCCAGGAAGGCCTCGTCCGCGAACATGACCGGCCGCATGTAGTAGCTCATCTCGTCACCCGACGGCACCCACGCCTCATCGGCCCGGGCGAGCGCGTGCACCGAAGCCAGGAAATCCGCCTCGCCAAGCGGCGGGAGATCCATCCGCTCCGCGGAGGCGATCATCCGGCGGGCGTTCATCTCCGGGCGGAAGAACCAGATGCTGCCGTCGGCGTGGCGGTAGACCTTCAGCCCCTCGAAGATCTCCTGGCCGTAGTGCAGGGCCGCGCACCCCGGCGTCATGTCCAGCGGGCCGTAGTTGGTGACCCGCGAGTCGCCCCAACCGGTTTCCGCCGTCCACGTCGCAATGGCCATGTGGTCAGAGAAGACCGTGACGAACCCCGGATCCTTGAGGATCTCCGCCAGACGGGCCGGCGCAGTTCGTCGGGTATTCGGGACCAGAGCAAAAGGAAGTGACATGAGCCCAGCGTACCTCGCACGCCGCTGCCCCGCGCCCCTTGTCCACAAAATTGCCGCCGCGCTGGGTGAGACGGCCGGGGGGGCGGTGGCGGTGACCGTCTATGCTGGGGGACCATGAACGAGTTGATTGCCGTCATTCCCGGGGATGGGATCGGGCCCGAAGTCATCGCCGCCGCCACGCGAGTCGTGGAGGTGGTCCAGCCTGGCCTGCGGTACGAAACGTACTCCCTCGGTGCCGACCACTGGCTACAGACGGGCGAGGTCTTGAGCGACGACACGCTCGCCCGGCTGGACCGCGCGGACGCGGTCTTGCTCGGTGCCGTCGGGGCCGCCCCCGGGTCGGCCACCGTTCCCTCGGGCCTGCTGGAGCGCGGGTTACTCCTCCGGCTCCGGTTCGCCTTCGACCACGCTGTGAACCTCCGCCCGGCCAAGCTCTATCCGGGCGTCCCGACCCCGCTCGCTCCCGCCGTCGTGGACGGCCGGCCGGTTGACTTCGTCGTCGTCCGCGAGGGTACGGAGGGCCTGTACTGTGGCAATGGTGGTGTCGTTCGCCCCGGTACGCCGGCGGAGATCGCGACCGAGGTGAGCATCAACACGGCCCTCGGTGTCGAGCGGGTCGTCCGGTACGCCTTCGCGCTGGCACGTTCCCGGTCGGGCCACCTCACCCTCGTCCACAAGCACAACGTCCTCGTCAACGCCGGCGGCCTGTGGCGCCGCCTCGTGGCCGAGGTCGGGGCGGAGTTCCCCGATGTGACGACGGACTACAACCACGTCGACGCCGCGACGATCACCCTGGTCACCGACCCGGCCCGGTACGACGTCATCGTCACCGACAACCTGTTCGGCGACATTCTGACCGACGAGGCGGCCGCCGTGACGGGCGGGATCGGGCTCGCCGCCAGCGCGAACCTCAACCTGGAGGGTACTCACCCGTCGATGTTCGAGCCCGTCCACGGTTCCGCCCCCGACATCGCCGGCCAGGGGGTGGCCGACCCCCGCGCCGCCATCCTGTCGGCGGCGCTGATGCTGGACCACCTGGGGTATGACGCGGCCGCCGGCCGGATCCGGACGGCCGTCGAGCAGGACATCGCGCGGGCCGCCGGCCAGGCCCGGACCACCGATGCCATCACCCTGGCGGTCATCCATGCCCTCACGGAGGACTAGCCCCCAAAAAGGTGCCAAGAAAGTGCGCGATTTTTCCACCGCGGTCTAGCATTATGTGATACGTACCTGCTACTATGTTTCATGGTTTTGTTCGCAGCGCCAACGCCGGCCATCGACTCTCTCTGGGGTACCCTGGAGAGCGACGACGACCTCATCACGACGGCAGAAACCGACCTCATTGACGGCCGCCTCGCGGCCTTGGACGAAGGGACATCGGAGTGTCTCGAATGGGAAATGGTCCGCAACTATGTCTTCACGCGCCCGGCCCCCCGTACTCCGTCCAGCTGACGCTCGAGGCGACCGATGATCTGGAAGCCGCCCTGGCGGTCCAGCGGTCGCAGGGCGCGGAGGCGCTCGCGCGCTTCACCGCCGATCTGCTCCGGGCGGTCGAGCGCATCGCTGTCCTCCCGGAGCTCAGCCGGCTGCACCACGGCGCCTTGCGGGTCACCGTTCTGGCCGGCTGCCCGTACCGTCTCTGGTACTACGTGGACGACGCCGCGCGGGCCGCCATCCTGGTCGGTATCGTCGCCGTGGCGCACGCCCGCCCCGCACCGTACGAGCCCGGGCCGCGGGTCATCCGTTCGCGCCAGCCCTACCTGGCGCCGACGCTGCCCGACCCGTATCCGACCGCCGGCTGGGCGAGCGACGCGTGGGTCGAGGAGGATGACCAGTGGTGGGTGTCCCGGATGCCCGGTCACGCCCGGA
>JAIRVA010000001.1 GCA_031254155.1 Propionibacteriaceae bacterium | reverse complement strand
AGCCGATCACGCCGCGGCGCGTCACCGTACCGCCGGCGGGTAGACCCTCGCCCGCCAGAATTCGCATGAGAGTGGTCTTCCCCGCCCCGTTCCGCCCGACGAGACCGATTTTGTCACCGGGAGACACCGCGAACGTCGCGGGTTCTATGAGTAGGCGCGACCCGGCGCGTACCTCAACATCCTTCGCAGCTAACACAACTGTTTAAACTAGGCTCAGAAGACGGGGTCGAGGGCTTCGGACCACAGTTCGGCCTCGGCCTCGGCGGCCCGTTTGGCGGTCGCCACGTACGCCACCACGAGGCCGGTCAACAGGATCAACGTGACCAGGACGGATTTCTTCATGGGGTACAGCATACCGGGAGTTCCCCGGGCCTCACAGCGAGAAGCCGATCGCCCGCAACTGTTCGCGGCCGTCCTCGGTGATCAGGTCGAGACTCCACGGCGGGAGCCACACCCAGTTGATGGCGACATCGCTCGCGAGGGGTTCCAGCACGTAGCGGGCGTCCATCTCCAGCCGGTCCGTCAGCGGGCACATCGGCGAGGTCAGGGTCATCTCAACGGTCGCGTGGCCGTCCGCGTCGATGTCGACCCCGTAGACCAGGCCGAGGTCGACGATGTTCACCCCCAGCTCCGGGTCCACCACATCCTTGAGGGCGTCCAGCAGTTGCTCCGGCGTACCCCAGCCCGTTTCATCCATCCGTTCGTCCTCCGGTTCTCCCGAGCGCGTCCTTCAGCGCCGCCCAGCCTAACATCGCACACTTCACCCGCGCGGGGAACTGCGCCACCCCGTTGAAAGCGATGGCATCGCCGTACCGCTCTTCGTCGAGGTCCGCCTGGCCCTGGCCCTCCAGCATGGCCAGGAACCCGTCGTAGAGGCCGAGCGCGGCCGCCGCGCTGCCCCCGATCACGAGGTCGGTCATCACCGACGTCGAGGCCTGCGAGATCGAACACCCGACCGCCTCGTAGCTGACGTCGGCGATGGCCGGGCCGTCCAGCCGCAGCCGGAGGACGAGCTCGTCGCCGCAGGAGGGATTGACGTGGGTCACCTCGACCGCGTACGGCTCGCGCAGCCCGCTGTGGTGCTTCGTCCGGTAGTGGTCGAGGATGATGTCCTGGTAGAGCGCCTTGAGATCCATCAGCCCTCCCCGAAGAAGCGCAGGGTTTTGGCCAGCCCGTCCGCCAGGGCGTCGATCTCGGCGGGGGTGGTGTAGAGGTACGAGGAAGCGCGTACGCTCGCCTGGACGCCGAAGCGCTCGTGCAGCGGCCGCGCACAGTGGTGGCCGCCGCGGACCGCTACGCCCACGGAATCCAGGACCTGCATCACGTCGTGGGGGTGGATGTCGCCGAGCGTGAAGCTCACCGCCGCCCCCCGGTCGCCGCTGGTGGGGCCGAGGATCGTGACCGCCGGGATCTCGGCGAGCCGGGCGAGGGCGTAGGCCGTGATCGCCTGGTCGTGCGCCGCCACGGCGTCCATCCCGATCCGGGTCAGGTAGTCGACCGCCGCCCCCAGCCCGACGGCTTGGGCGATGGGCGGGGTCCCGGCCTCGAAGCGGGCGGGCGGGCGGGCGTACGTCGATCCGCTCATCTTGACGATCTCGATCATCTCACCGCCGCCCAAGAAGGGCGGCAGGGTCTCCAGCAGGTCGTAGCGGCCCCACAGTACGCCAATCCCGGTCGGCCCGAGCAACTTGTGGCCGGTGAAGGCGAGCAGGTCGGCCCCCAGCGTCGCCACATCGGTCGGGCGGTGCGGCACCCACTGCGCACCGTCGACCACGACGACCGCTCCGGCCCCGTGGGCCCAGGCGGCGATCTCGGCGAGCGGCGCCGCCGCCCCGGTGACGTTGGAGAGCGCGGCGACGGCCACGACCCGCGTCCGCTCGTTGACCAGGTCCTCCGCCCGCGCGCGGTCGAGGTCGAACCGCCCGTCGGCGGTGACGTCGAACCAGCGCAGCCGGGCCCCCGTCCGCTCACAGGCCAGTTGCCAGGGCACGAGGTTGGAGTGGTGCTCGGCGACGGAGACGACCACTTCGTCACCCGGCTTGAGCCGGGCCGTGAGGGTGTAGGCAGCCAGGTTGAGCGCCTCCGAGGCGTTCTTGGTGAAGACGATCTCCGGGGTCGCCGCCCCGATGAAGCGGGCCACCCGCGCCCTGGCACCCTCGTACGCCGCCGTCGCCTCCGCGCCCAGCGTGTGCATGGCGCGGGCGACGTTGGCGTTGTGGGTGAGGTAGTGGTCGGCGACGGCCCCGACCACCTGGACCGGCTTCTGGGACGTGTTCGCCGAGTCGAGGTACACCAGCGGGTGGCCCTCGACCTCGCGGCGAAGGATCGGGAAATCCGCCCGGATGGCGTCGACATCCAGCATCAGTTGTCCGCCCTCACCCAGCGCTCATATCCCGTTTCCTCCAGCGACTCGGCCAGTTCCGGCCCGCCCTCCTCGACGATGTGGCCGTCGACGAAGACGTGGACGAAGTCGGGGCGGATGTAGCGCAGGATGCGGGTGTAGTGCGTGATCAGCAGCACCCCGCGGTCGCCCTGGGCGGCGTAGCGGTTGACGCCCTCCGAGACGATGCGCAGCGCGTCGATGTCGAGGCCGGAGTCGGTCTCGTCGAGGATGGCGTAGCGCGGGTTGAGCAGCTCCAGCTGGACGATCTCGTTGCGCTTCTTCTCGCCGCCGGAGAAACCTTCGTTGACCGAGCGGGCGGCGAACTCGTCGTCCAGCTGCATGCCGGCCAACGCCTCGTTCACCTTCTTCACCCAGGCCCGCAGCGGCGGCGCCGCGCCGTCGATGGCGGTCTTAGCGGTCCGCAGGAAGTTCGACACCGAGACGCCGGGTACCTCGACGGGGTACTGCATCGCGAGGAAGAGCCCCGCCTTGGCCCGCGCGTCGACGGAGAGCCCGGTGAGTTCCGTACCGTCCAACGTGACCGAGCCGGACGTGATCGTGTACTTCGGGTGGCCGGCCAGGCTGTAGGCGAGTGTCGACTTGCCCGACCCGTTGGGACCCATGATGGCGTGCACCTCGCCGGGGTTGACGGTCAGGTTCACGCCCTTGAGGATCGGCTTGGGCCCGGTCTCCGTGGCGACGTCGACGTGCAGGTCCCGGATCGCGAGACTACGGTTGGTCATGGTCAGTTCTCCTTGTCGAATGCTAGTTCGGTGTCGATGAGGCCCATCAGTAACTCCTCCACTTCCGGTACGCCGATTTTGGTGAGGATCGTCGCGAAGAAGCCGCGGACGACGAGGCGCCGGGCCTCCGACCCGGGGATCCCCCGGCTCTGCAAATAGAACAGTTGCTCATCGTCGAAGCGGCCGGTGGACGCGGAGTGGCCGGCCCCGATGATCTCGCCGGTCTCGATCTCCAGGTTGGGGACCGCGTCCGCCCGGGCTCCGTCGGTCAAGATGAGGTTCTTGTTGGACTCGTACGTCTCAATGCCGCGGGCCTCCGGCCGGATCAAGACGTCGCCGACCCACACCGACCGGGCGTGTTCGCCCTGGAGGGCACCCCGGTAGTCGACCAGCGAGGTCCCCTTGGGCCGGTTGTGATCGACGAACAGCCGGTGCTCGAAGTGTTGGCCGGCGTCGGCGAAGTACACCCCGTACAGCTCCGCCCGTCCGCCCGTCGAGGCGTACGAGACGTTGGTCTGCAGGCGGACGAGGTCGCCGCCGAGGGTGACGACGACGTGGCGGAAGGTCGCGTCCTTCCCCACCACCGCCTCGTGCTGGCCGAGGTGGACCGCGCCGCGGTCCCAGTTCTGGATGCTGACCACGGTGAGGTACGCGCCCGCGCCGACGTTGATCTCGACGTTGCCGAGGTGACGGGCCCGGCCGTGGTGGGTGATGATCACCGTCCCGTCGGCCCCCGGACGAGCCTCGATGACCAGGTGGTTGGCGGTCGGGACACCGGGTTGTCCAGGCTCGAGACCGACCCGGACCCACTCGGCGACACCGTCGATGATGATGTGCCGCCCCGCGCCGTCACGGGCCGCGATCGCCGCCGCCCGGTCGACCGGGGTCAGCCCACCGTGCGGACCCTGACCGGGTGCCAGCACCTCGCTGGTGTACCCCTGGCCCCGCGCGGGATAGGGTCCCTCGCCAAGAGCGCTCCGCCCCAGCGTGTCGTCGAAGAAGTCCGCCAGCCCGGCGAGGGGGGTGAACCGCCAGACCTCCTCCTTGCCGGTCGGCACGGGGTGGTCGGCGACGTCCAGCGAGCCCCGTGGATGCAGGTGCGAGATGACAGTGGTTTCGGGCAGGGTCATCCGACGGCTCCTTCCATCTGCAGTTCGATCAGCCGGTTGAGCTCCAGTGCGTACTCCATCGGCAGCTCGCGGGCGATCGGTTCGACAAAGCCGCGGACGATCATCGCCATCGCTTCTTCCTCCTTCATCCCCCGGCTCATCAGGTAAAATAGCTGGTCCTCGCTCACCTTGGACACCGTCGCCTCGTGGGCCATCGACACCTCGTCCTCGCGGACATCCACGTACGGGTAGGTGTCCGAGCGCGAGACCGTGTCGACGAGCAGCGCGTCGCAACGCACCGATGAGGCCGAGTGGTGGGCCTGCGGCGAGACGTGGACCAGCCCGCGGTACGAGGCCCGCCCGCCGCCGCGCGCGACCGACTTGGAGACAATGGTCGACGAGGTGTAGGGCGCGGCGTGGACCATCTTGGAGCCGGTGTCCTGGTGCTGGCCCGGCCCGGCGAAGGCGATTGACAGCGTCTCGCCCTTGGCGTGCTCGCCGAGCAGCCAGACGGCGGGGTACTTCATGGTCGCCTTGGAACCGATGTTGCCGTCCACCCACTCCATCGTCGCCCCTTCGGCGCAGGTCGCCCGCTTGGTGACAAGGTTGTAGACGTTGTTCGACCAGTTCTGGATCGTCGTGTACCGGCAGCGCGCACCGCGCTTGATGATGATCTCGACCACGGCCGCGTGCAGGGAATCCGACTTGTAGATCGGGGCCGTGCAACCCTCGACGTAGTGGACGAACGCGTCCTCGTCGACAATGATGAGCGTGCGCTCGAACTGGCCCATGTTCTCGGTGTTGATCCGGAAGTACGCCTGGAGCGGGATCGTGACGTGAACCCCCTTGGGGACGTAGATGAACGACCCGCCCGACCAGACGGCCGAGTTGAGCGCCGAAAACTTGTTGTCACCGGCCGGGATGACCGACCCGAAATACTCCTCGAAGAGGTCCGGGTGTTCCCTCAGCCCGGAGTCGGTGTCGAGGAAGATCACCCCCTGGCGCTCCAGCTCCTCGTTGATCTTGTGGTAGACGACCTCGGACTCGTACTGCGCGGCCACGCCTGCGACGAGGCGTTTCCGTTCCGCCTCGGGGATGCCCAGCCGGTCGTACGTCCGCCGGATGTCCTCCGGCAGGTCCTCCCAGTCCTGGACCTGGGAGTCGGTCGGCTTGACGTAGTACTTGATCGCGTCGAAGTCGATGTCCGTCAGGTCGGCCCCCCACCTGGGCAGCGGCTTGCGGCCGAACACGTCCAGGGCCCCCAGGCGGAAGTCCAGCATCCACGCCGGCTCGCTCTTGCGGGCCGAGATCTCCTTGACCACCGCTTCGGTCAGGCCGCGCTGGGCATGCTCGCCAGCCGCGTCGGAGTCGTGCCAGCCGAAGCGGTACGTACCGAGCGCGGCCAGGTGCTCGTCCTGGGTGGCTCCCAGGCCGGGGGCGACGTTGGGTGAGCTCATCTGTCCTCCTTCATCAACGTGGGAATGTGGGTTGTACACACGCCGTCGCCGTGGGCGATGGTCGCGAGTCGTTGCACGTGGGAGTGTAGCAGCCGGGAAAAAACTCCCGTCTCG
>JAIRVA010000363.1 GCA_031254155.1 Propionibacteriaceae bacterium | reverse complement strand
GCCCGGTCACGACGGCCCTGCCCGAGGGCCCGGTACCGCTCGTCGTCACGCAGACCGATCCGGCGGGCCACCAGTCGGCGCCGGACACGGTGACCCCGTACCTCGACACGCAGGTCCCGGGAGCGCCGACGGTGACGTGGCCGGCCGCGGGCGCCGCGGTGGGCGACGCCACGCCGACGCTGACCGGGACCGGCGAACCCGGCGCGACGGTCACGGTCAAGGACGGCAACGGGACCACGCTGTGTACGACGACGGTGCCCCAGGCGGGGACCTGGTCGTGCCCGGTCACGACGGCCCTGCCCGAGGGCCCGGCTACCCTGGTCGTCACCCAGACCGACCAGGCGGGCCACGAATCGGCGCCGACGGGCGTCGCCGTGACGGTTGACACGACCCCGCCCGCCCCACCGGTGATCCAGGTGGCGGATGTCCAGTCGGTCGCCGGGACGGCCGACCCGGGGACGACGCTCACGGTGGCCTGGCCCGACGGTACGACGGATACGGTCACCGCTGGCCCGACCGGCCACTGGTCGGTGACCACCCCGGCGGACATGACCTCGGGGACGGTCACGGTGATCGCCCAGGACGCGGCGGGCAACGCCTCGACCCCGGCGACGGTCCACCTGGACCTGGACGCCCCGGACGCTCCGACGATCACGACGGCGAACGCCACGACCGTGGCGGGTACCGTACCCACGCCGGTCACGGCGGGGACGACGGTGACGCTGACGTACCCCACCGCCAGTGGTACGGCGACCGTGACGACGGACGTCGATCCCCTCACGGGCGACTGGTCGCTCCCGACGCCGGCGGACGCGACGAGCGGTCCGGTCTCCGCCCGGGCGACGAGCCCGACGGGCGTGGTTTCAAGCCCGGGTACGGCGACCCTGGATGTGACCGCTCCGGCAGCGCCGGTGGTGATCTCGCCCGCGGCCGGTGCGACGGTGGGCGATGACACGCCGACGATCCGGGGGACGGGCGAGGCGGGCGCGACGGTGACCGTGGCGGACGCCGCGGGCCAGAGCCTGTGTACGGCGACGGTCGCCCCCGGCGGGACGTGGTCCTGCGCGGTGGCGCCGGCGCTCGATGAAGGCCCGGTCCAGCTCTCCATCACCCAGACCGACCCGGCGGGCAACCCGTCCCCGGCCACGACGCTCACCGTGACGGTCGACGTCACGGCCCCGGCGGCCCCGGTCGTGACGGCCCCGGCGGACGGGGCGACGGTCGGTGACACGCCGACGATCCGGGGGACGGGCGAGGTCGGGGCGACGGTGACCGTGGCGGACGCGGCGGGTACCGCGCTCTGCAGCACCACCGTCCAGCCCGACTCGACGTGGACCTGCACCGTACCCGCGAGTCACGCCCTCGCCGACGGCCCGCAGCCGTTCACAGTGACACAAGCCGACACGGCGGGCAATGTCTCGGCCGCGGTCACGGTGACGCCGGTCGTTGACACGGCGCCGCTCGCCGGACCGACGATCACCGAGCCCGCCAACGGCGACATCATCAGCGGTGCGTTGCTGATGGTGAAGGGGACCGGCAAGCCCGGCGCGACCCTCACCGTGTCGGACAAGCTCGGACACACGCTGTGCACGACGACGGTCGCAGCCGACGGGATGTGGGCCTGCGAGGTGACGATTCCGGCGGTCGCCGGCCCGGTCGAACTCGTGGCGACACAAACCGATGACTCGGGCCGGACGTCCGGCCCGGCGGTGGTCACCCCGGTCGTGGAGGCGGAGGTGCCGGCGGCGCCCACGGTCACGACGGCGAACGCGACGACGATCACGGGTACGGCCCCCAGTGGCACGATGGTCACGGTCACGTACCCGAAGGCCGACGGGACGAACGGGACGGTGACCGCCCAGGTCCCCAGCAGCGGGACCTGGTCGCTCCCGACCCCGGCGGACGCGGCCAGCGGCCCGGTCACGGCCGTGGCGACGGATGCCCACGGTACCCAGTCCCCGCCGGTCACGGCCCAGTTGGACGTGGACATCCCCGCGGCCCCGGTGGTGGGCACGCCGCGGCCGGGGGCCGTCCTGGGCGATCCGACACCGGTCGTCACCGGTACGGGCGAACCCGGGGCGAGGGTGACGGTCACGGACGCGGACGGTACCGCCCTGTGTACGACCAGCGTCCTGCCGAGCGGCGCGTGGACCTGCACGGTGCAAAAGCCCTTGTCAGACGGGGCGGTGGAGCTGCGGGTGACCCAGACCGATCCGGCGGGCAACGCCTCGGCGCCGACGGTCGTGACCGTCACGGTCTCGACGAAGGTGCCGGGCGTACCGGCGATCACGACGGCTAACGCGACGACCGTCGCGGGCACGGCGGAACCCGGTGGGACGGTGACGGTGACGTACCCGAAGGCCGACGGGACGACTGGGACGGTGACGGCCCGGGTCGGCAGCAGCGGGACCTGGTCCATCGCGACCCCCGCCGACGCCGTGGCCGGTGCGATCACGGCCGTGGTGACCGACGCCGCCGGCCATACCTCGGCACGGGCCACGGCGACCCTGGACCCGACCCCGCCGGCACCGCCGGTGGTCGATCCGTCGACGGGCCCGGACCTCACGGGGTCGGGCGAGCCGGGCGGCGCGGTGACGGTCACGGTGGACAGCCGGCCGGTCCCCGGCTGCGAGGGGCTCACGGTGAAGGCGGACGGCACCTTCGCGTGCCGGCCGACGCCGCCGCTCAAAGCCGGTGACCAGGTGGCGGTGACGGTGACCGACGGGGCCGGCAACGTGTCGGCGCCGACGGTGATCGAGATCGGCCAGTTGACGATCGCGGTCACGTACCCGGTTCGGCACCGGTTGGAGACTGAGGTCGTGACCGGGGGCCACTTCCGTCCGGGCGAGTCGGTCACGCTGACCGTGCAGTCCCAACCGATCACGATGGGCAAGGCGGTGGCCGGGAGCGACGGGACGGTCACGTTCACCTTCACGGTGCCGGCGGACCTCGCGCTGGGCGAGCACACCGCCACCCTGACCGGTGACCAGTCGGGCGCGGTCTCGGCGACGTTCACCGTGACGGCGGCCCCGGCGGCGCCCACCGGCGGTACGGCGGAGTCTTCCCTGTCCTGGCCCCTGGCCGGCCTGGCCCTGGCCGGTCTGGTCCTAGCGGTCGGTACGTGGTTCACCTGGGCGCGGCCGCGTCCGCGGCCGACCCCCTAGGCGGAGTCTTCCCCGTACTCTTCCGCGAAAGTATGAAAACGCGCCGGAAACCGGCCCCAAAGTTGCCGTTGTCATACTTTCGCGGATGGGCCGGGGCGGCGGCCGGACGGCGGGCCTGGGTTGACCCGCCCCCCCCCGCGGAGCCAGAAATTTTCCCGGGAATTTGGTAAAGCCGTTAGCCCCAATCATCATACGGGCCGTCAAGCGGAAACG
>JAIRVA010000334.1 GCA_031254155.1 Propionibacteriaceae bacterium | reverse complement strand
GGTGCCGTGGCGCACGATGGTTCGTACACGATCACGGGCTTGATCCCCGGGCTGGACTACTCCGTCTACGGGCATGGCGACGGGTACGTGCTGACGTATTACGGTGGCCATGTCGGGGACGTCGGTTCGACGGTCCCGGCGGATGTGACTTTGGTGACGGGTGCGGCGGGCGACACGGTACCGGGTGTCGACATCACCCTGGTGAAGGCGGTGACGATCACCGGTCAGGTTGATCCGGCGGTGGTCGCGGCGGCCGGCGGGGTCGAGGTGTACGCGTGTCCGGCCTTTGTGACCGGCGAGGGTGCGCCGGGGTCGTACAGGACGGACGGCGGCTACGGCATGATGTCGGCCGCTTTGTCGGCGACGGCGACGCCGACGACACCGTCGGACGACGCGGAGACGTACTGCACGTCGGCGTGGGTTGATCCGTCGGGGGATGGTACGTACGAAATCTCGTCGCTTGTCCCGGGTCATGATTACGTGGTGATCGGCGTGGCGGATGGCTACGAGAATGCGTGGTTCGGCGGGCACCTGGGTGATGCGAAGCTCAACCAGTACGACCTGGTGACGGGGACGTCGCCTGACCAGTTGATCCCGGCTTCGGGGGTAACCCTGGTGACGGGTGACTCGGGCGAGGTGATCCCGCACGTGGACCTGCTGTTTGACGCGGACCAGGTGACGCATACGGTGACGTTTGATCCGGACAACGGCACGTCGGGCCTAACGACGGTGTCGGTGGTGGACGGGTATACGACCGGGCTGGCGAGTTACTCCCGGGATGGCTACACCCTGGCCGGGTGGTTCACGGAGAAGAACGGTGGCGGGACGGAGTTCACAGCGTCGACGCCGGTGACGGACGATGTGACGGTCTACGCGAAGTGGGTGCCGACGGGGTCGGTGACAACCTACAAGGTGACGTTTGACGCGGCGGGTGGCACGCCGACTCCGGCGGCGGCCACGGTCGCGGCGGGTGGTACGGTGTCGTTGCCGTCGGCGCCGGCGAAGACGGGGTTCACGTTCGCGGGCTGGTTCACCGCGATAACCGGTGGTACGCCGTTCACCGGGTCGACTCTGGTCACGGACAACTTGACGGTGTATGCGCAATGGACAGCCATCCCGCCGGCGCCGTCGTACTCGGTGACGTACTACGGGAATGGCGCGACGGGCGGCGTGGTGGTGGATTCCACCGCGTACGCAGCGGGTGCCTCGGCGACGGTCGCCGCGAACGGTTTCACCCGGACGGGGATGGTGTTCACGGGCTGGAACACGGTCGCGGGTGGTTCGGGGACGGCGTATCAGCCGGGAGACAAGGTGACAGTGAACGCTCCGGTGGGGTTGTACGCGCAGTGGGCGACCCCGCAGGTGTCGTTGACGCTGGTGAACGGGTCGGTGACGACGGTCACGCAGGTGGCGGCCGGCACGGTGGTCGCGTTGTCACTGTCGTCGGCGGAGTGTGCGACGATGTCGTGGAACACGAAGGCGGACGGCACGGGGACGGCGTACTCATTCTCGGTGACGGTGACGGCTGACCTGACTCTGTACGCGGTGTGGACCGAGCAAGCGGGGTGTGTGCCGGGCCTGCCGTGGTTCACGATCGCGTTTGATGCGAACGGCGGTGCGGGGACGATCGCGGCGGTGACGACGCAGACCGCGCCGGTGACGCTCGCGTCGACGGGGTTCACTAGGGCGTGCTTCTTGTTGACAAGCTGGAACACGCAAGCGGATGGGTCCGGGATGTCGTATGAGCTGGGTTCAGCCTTGTTGGATCTGAAGAACATGACCTTGTACGCCCAGTGGGCGGCGGCGGATGACGCCGGGTGTGTTCCGGCCCCGGCGGATGGTACGGATACCCCGAGTCCGACGCCTGACAAAGCGCCGACGGGTGGTGCGGTGGCGCAGACCGGTGCGGCCGTCGTACTGTCGGTCCTCATGCTCGTACTTGGCCTCGCAGTAGTCCGGGTCCGCAAACTGGTGTGACGACGAGTCAAGCTGTGGCCCCCGGGTAACCTGGGGGCCACGCTCATGCCCGGGGAAGCGCTGGCGCGAGGTTGCGGGCGCATAAGTGGGAGTGCTTCCGGTTCGAGAGCGGGCGCCTACGCCATAGTGGGTACGATGGCGCTGGTGTAGGTTGTGCCTGTAGTGAGGCACTGAATGACTGCACGTTCCGACACCCGACGACCGGCGTGGTTCCGCCCCGCCGCAATCGTGTGCGCGGGGCTTACGGACGACCAGTTCGCCAACCTGGTGTTGGCGCCGGACTACCACGCCGGCACTCCGCAAGGTAAGTTGTGTTTCCATGATCCGACGGGGTCCCAGGGAATGACGGTCGAGCAAGCCGAGATTGCCGACGAGCAGCAAACATCAGTCGTCCCCCCGCCCGGCCCAGTCACTGGCGGCGGGTCGGGCGGGAGCGTCAAGGGACCCGGTTGAGGCTCCCTGAGACACAGGGGGTCACGTGGTTCACTCTCCGACTCTCTATTCCAGCAGGAACCGGGCGCGAGTCTCCCTGATGATAGCAAAAGGCGCAATGCATGAGACGCCCAGTGCCCGGCAGGTGTCAGGAATCTTGATGTTTCTCTTCGACTCCGGCTCCGACCTTTCGTGGGTGGCGACGGCGCTCCGCCTCTATGAAGACGTTGGAGTCGAGGAGGTACATCAGGCCATCACCGTCTCGGCGAATCGCTCGAACACGCTGTGCTTGCGCACTCCGAGGAGGGCGTACGAGTCAGTGTAGAGGGTCCGGCCTTCGAGAGTGTCTGACACCAGCGCTTTGGCGAACCGCTTGCTTACTCGGTACGGCTGCGTATGGTGGAAGTTCCCGCCGCCTGTGGCCTCGGCGGTCTGCAAGGCACCCGCGACTCGGCTCCATTCAGACGCGTACGTTCGCTGGTAGACATCCCACGATAGAAGCCCGCAGTCCAGGGCTTGGTTGAGAATGGCAAGAGTGCTGACGCAGAAGATCTTTCGCAGCCGCTGAAGTTCGGTTGCTGAGGCGTCACTCCAGGTAGCCGTGAGTTCGCTGGCCGGAACCAGCACCTCTGCCGCGACGCGATTGGCCCACACTTCGTCGGCATCGCCGTGTCGCGTGCTGAAGTCGGTGCCGGAAACGCCGCTGTCGCCTGCCCAGATGTGGGCCAACTCGTGGATGAGGGTGAATACGTGGGGAGCCTTCGACGGCTTGGAGTCGGCCCCGTTGACGAAGATGACGGGCGCGAGGGGATCCACGAGTGCAAAACCGCGAAATTCACCCGGGTCAAGTTTTCGGTGCGTGTTGAGCCCGACCACGCCGCTCACCATGACGAGGACGCCCAGGGACTCCGCTGCGTCGACGAGCCATCGCCAGGCGTTGGCGGGCTGGTTCCACCGTGCTCGCTCGCGAGAGTCGAGGCCAAGCGCCTGGCGGATGGCCGCTGCGACAGCGTCCGGTGACGTGCCGGCGGTCACCGACCCCACGAACTTCAGCGATTCGAAACCCATCGCCAGAGCGTGGTCGTGGTACCAGGCCTGGCGCATCTGGCAGTCGTACAGCGTATCGAGGAGATCCGGCGAGGGCCGCTCAACACCAAGATTGCCCCAGGTCCGGAAATCCCGAATCGGCACGGACTCTTCCGGCGGTTCCTCCAAGAAGAGGTACCCAAGTGGGGTGCGTGTCAGTTTGGCGAACTTCTCAAGCTCGCTTATCGTGGGGCGGGCCTGGTCGTCCAGCCAGTCGGCAAACCTGGGGAAGGCCGCCGCGATCTGGGCCTGCTCGAGCCGCGATCGTTCGACCGCCCAAGCCAAGAGGGAAGGGGTCACGTGCATTCGTGCGGACGTAGCGTTCACCTTCCTTCGTTTGTCATATCAAGTCTATGTGAAGCGGTTCGTGCCACCACGGTCCGCCGCGCGCTCGCTCCCCGGAGCCTTGGTCGGACACACCGCCACGATAGAGCGTGACAGACGGGTCGGACATTTTCGCAGGTACGGTGGACGGCTACCGCCCTAGCTGGCGTTGGTCACCAACCGGCGGACGGAGTCGAGGGCGACGGCGGCGACGATGACGAGGCCCTTGACGATGAGTTGGGTGAAGTACGGGACGTTCATCAAGACCAGGCCGTTGGACAGTACCCCGATGATGAGGGCGCCGATCAGCGTACCGATGATCTTGCCCCGGCCGCCCGACAGGGCCGTACCGCCCAGGACGACGGCGGCGATCGCGTCGAGTTCGTAGCTCTGGCCGCCGTTGGGCTGGGCACTCATGACGCGGGCGGCGAAGATGATGCCACCCAGGCCGGCGGTGGCGCCGCAGATGGTGTAGACGAGTACGAGGACACGTTTGACGTTGATACCGGCCAGTCGCGCCGCCTCCGGGTTGCCGCCGACCGCGTACACGTGGCGGCCGAACCGCGTCCGTTCGAGCAGGAACCAGATGAGGGCGTAAACGATCAGCATGACAATGACCGGCGTCGGGACCACCCAGACGTACGAGTTGCCGAGCGCGGCGAAGGACAGGTCGTCGGCGATGACCGGCAGGCCGCCGGTGGAGGTGTAGGCGATGCCGCGGAGGTACGTCATCGCGCCTAGCGTGACGATGAACGGGGGCATCAGCAGCCAGGCGGACAGCCCGCCGTTGACGGCGCCCGCCAGCGCGCCCGCGAGGACGCCGCCGCCCACCGCCACGATCATCGGTGCCCCGGCGACGTGCAGCAGGACGCCGACGCAGCCGGCGACGGCCAGAGTGGAGCCGACCGAGAGATCGATGCCGGCCGTCAGGATCACGAGCGTCATCCCCGAGGCCAGGATCGCGTTGATGGAGATCGACCGCAACACATTCATCGCGTTGTCAAACGACGCGAAGTTCGGCGCGGTGACCGTCATGAGGGCCATCAGCAGGACCAGGATCAGCAGGATGCCCACCCGGTCCCACCAGAAAAAGATGCGTTCGCCCGTATTCTGCCGCCGGCCCGTGACCACGTCGGCCACTGTCACTGACTCACTCATGTCGTTCCTTCGAAAGACAGTACGCCGGTGGCGTACTCCATGACTTGCTCCTCGGTGGCGCCGACCGCGCCCAGTTCCGCCGCGATCAGCCCGCGGCGCATCACCAGCAACCGGTCGGCGATGCCGAGGGCCTCGGGCAGGTCGGAACTGACGATCAGGACCGCCGTACCCGTCTTGGCGATGTCGTTGATGATGCGATAGATCTCGCTCTTGGCCCCGATGTCGACCCCGCGCGTCGGCTCGTCCAGGATCAGCACCTTGGGTTCCTGGGCGAGCATGCGCGCGAGGACGACCTTCTGCTGGTTGCCGCCCGACAGCGAGCGGACCTCGGCGTTGTTGGAGGCGGCCTTGAGCCGCAGTCGTTCGGTGAGCGCGCCGACCGCTTTGCGGAGCGCGCGGCGGGCGAGTACCCCGGCGGTCGACCACCGTGACAGGGTCGAGATGACCACGTTGTCGGTCACGGACATCAATAGGAACAACGCTTGGTCTTTGCGGCTCTCCGGCAGCAGGCCCACCCCGTGGCCGATGCTGCGGCCGGGACGGCGGGACGCCAGCGGTACCCCGTCCAGCGTCACCGTACCGCTCGTCGCCTTGTCGGCGCCGTAGATCAGCCGTACGACTTCCGTACGACCGGCGCCGATCAGGCCAACGAGGGCGACGACCTCACCCGCGCGGACGTCAAACGACACCGGTCCGATGCCGGGCGCGCCCGCCAGTCCCGCCACCTGCAGCCGGACGTCGCCCGCCGCCCGCTCGGAGCGCAGGTAGAGGTCGTGGACCTCGCGGCCCACCATCATCCGGACGATCTCGGACGGGTCGACCTCGGCCTTCGCCCGCGTACCCACGACGCAGCCGTCGCGCAGCACCGTGATCCGGTCGGCCAGGGCCCAGACCTCTTCCATGCGGTGGGAGATGTACACGAGCCCCATGCCCCGGTCGCGCATCTCGTGCAGCAGCGCGAACAGCGTCTGGGACTCGGTCTGGGACAGCGCCGCCGTGGGCTCGTCCAGGACGAGGATCTTGGCGTCCTCCGAAATGGCGCGGGCAATCTCGATCATCTGCTGGAGGCCGACGCTGAGCCGCCCGATGGGGGTGGCGGGGTCGATGTCCGCCCCGACCAGGGCCAGTTTCGCCCGGGCGGCGGCGATCATGCCCCGGCGGTCGAGCACGCCGCTCTTCGTCGGTTCCGCGCCCAGGGCCAGGTTCTCGGCGACCGTCAATTCGGGGACGGTGTTGAGTTCCTGGTGGATGATGGCGATCCCCGCGGCCTTGGCCTGACTGGGGTTCGCGAAGGCCACCGGGGTACCGTTCACCCGGATCTGGCCGGTGTCGGGGGCGTAGTTGCCGGAGATGATTTTCATCAACGTCGACTTGCCGGCCCCGTTCTCCCCGGTGAGCGCGTGAATCTCACCGGGGAGGATGTCGAACTGCACTCCCGCCAAGGCCTGCGTCGCGCCGAACCGTTTGGAGATGTTCTCAACTGCGAGTAGCGGTTCAGTCATGGCAGGTCCTTGGGCGGCGTGAGTCCGGGCGTCGTCACCAGCCCTTGTAGGTGTCGAGGTCGGCCTGCGTCACCAGGGTCGGGTTCATCAGGGTCACCCGGTTGGCCGCGGCCGGCGCGCCATTGGCGATGATGTCCTTGCCCACTTCGTACGCCTTGACAACCATGCCCGCCGGGTCCTGCGCCGGCGTGGCCCAGAACGGCGAGTCCGCCTTCTTCATCTCGGTCACCGCTTCGGGCGAGCCGTCGACGCCGGTCACCCAGATTCCGGACGCCCGGTTGGCCTGCTCCAGCGCCAGTACGGCGCCGCGCGCGGTAGGATCGTTGATGGCGAAGATGCCCTGCAGGTCCTTGTTGGCGGTCAACAGGTCGGTCGTGATGGACTGGCCCGTCGCCACATCGTTCTTACCGGATTGTTTTGCGACAACCTTGATGCCGGGGTACTTGTCGGCGAGTACGGCTTCGCAGCCCTTCACACGGTCCTGGACGGAGGTGATCGGCGTACCGTCAACAATGATAATGTTGCCCTTGCCGCCGATCTTGTCGGCAAGCGCCGTGCAGGACTGGGTACCCGCAGCGACGTTGTCGGTCATCACCACGGCCTGGGAGCCGGCGGCGTCGACGTCGACCGCGACGACGACGATCCCGGCGGCCAACGCGCGCTGGACGGCCGAGCCGATGCCCTGCGAGTCCACGGCGTTGAGCAGGATGAGGTCAACCTTCTGCTGGATGAACGCATCAATCTGGTTGTTCTGCTGGCCGAGATCCTGCTGGCCGTCCTGGACGTTGACGGTGAAACCGTCGGTCTTGCCCTGGTTCTCCATGGCAGTCTTCATCACGGCGAAGAACGGGTTGGAAATGTCCTGGACCATCAGCCCGACGGCCTTGATCGTCGTCGACCCGCCGCCGCCGGTGGTGGCGGGAGCCGCTGGCGACGTGTTGGAGCAGGCCGCCATCGACGCCAGCAGACCCAAACCAACAATGACAGCCCCAATACGCTTACGT